>DATFJS010000159.1:0-7634 GCA_035269045.1 Longimicrobiales bacterium
CGCTGCTCCGCCCAGACGCCCCGCAGGTCGAGAGGTCCGAACTGCCCCTCCATCTGGAAGCCGAAGTTCCCGCTCGGGATGCCGTCCGTCACGAAGCGGGACTGGGGCAGCCGGAAGTCGACGTCCCCGACCTCGAGCCGCCTGAGGATGGCGTCCGGCCCACCCTCGTAGGTGACCTGCAGGCGGTTGGTCTCACCGAACTCCCGCAGCTGGTCGTAGTCGACGTCGACGGTGAGACGGTCCAGAAAGGT
This sequence comes from Longimicrobiales bacterium, assembly GCA_035269045.1. Classification (GTDB taxonomy): domain Bacteria; phylum Gemmatimonadota; class Gemmatimonadetes; order Longimicrobiales; family Gaopeijiaceae; genus Gaopeijia. The sequence continues at coordinate 252 of DATFJS010000159.1, forward strand.
GCCGCTGATCCGCGCCGCGAAGTTGAGATCCGGGCTGAGTTGCGGGAAGAGATTCGGCTGACACGACTCCTGGAATCGGTCGGTGCAGGGCCGGAACCGGGTCCAGTCGCCGCCGAGTTCACCGCGCGTGCGCACCTCCATCAGCAGATCGCGGAAGGGGTCCTCGGCCGTCGCCTGCGGCGCGGTCCCCCCCGGCCCCGCCCTGGCCACCCCTCCATGCGCGGCCGTACGCAGAACCAAGTCGCGGACCGCGAGCCGCTCGAAGGGGGTGAGTTCGTCCGCCGCAGGATCCAGATCGACCTCGGGCGCCCTCCGTGCGAGCCAGGGGGCGAGGTCACCGACCCGGGGGACGTCGGCCGAGAGATCGCGTACGGGCGGCACCGTCTGGAGGGGTGCCGGGCCGAGTCCCAGACGAAGGGGGCGGTCCGGCCGGAGACCCGTCGGCGTGGGGCGGCCGAAGACCCGTTTCAGGATCGTGTCGCCCGCCGGCAGGGAGAGGGTCGGCCCGCGCACGTCCGCCGGCGCAGCCGCGCCCGGCTCGGGCCACCCTGCCTGGACGAGCCCGAGCGCGAGGACCACGCCCACCAACCTCGTGTAGGACTTCCGGAAGCCGCCGGATGCCGGAGATCGGGCGATCCCGCCGGGGATCGACCGCTTGAGAGCCCCGCCGACTCCGGATACCCTTCGGGCTGCCAACGACCCATGAAGATCCTCACCCGACACATCGTGCGGGCCATGCTCGGCCCCTTCTTCTTCGCCCTTTCGGCGCTGACGGGGATCCTGTTCCTGAGCGCGATCGCGGAGCAGATGGAGGATCTGAGCGGCAAGGGGCTCGAGTGGCAGGTGATCGCCGAATTTCTGGTGCTGACGCTCCCCCACACGCTCGCGCTCACACTGCCGATGGCGGTGCTGGTCGCGGTGCTTCATGCGTTCAGCGAGATGACGTCGGCCAACGAGATCACGGCCATGAAGGCGGGAGGAATTTCGCCTGGAAACATCCTGCGTCCCCTCCTTGGCATCGGGGTGCTGGCCGCGGTCACCGTATATGTATTCAACGACCAGATCCTGCCGGAGGCGAATCACCGCCTAAGTAACCTGCTCCAGGACATCAATCGCAAGAGCCCGACGCTCGCGCTCAAGGAGCAGGCCGTGAACCGACTGGAGGCGGGGGAGGACCGGCAGGTCTTCCATCTCATCGCCGGACGGATCGACAACACCACGTCCACCCTGTGGGACGTCCGCGTGGTCGACCAGAACGACCCCCGACGCCGCACGATCACGTGGGCCGACTCCGCCCGCATCCAGTTCTCGCCGAACCAGATCGACCTCTACATGACGTTGTACGACGGCGTCTCGCTCCAGACGAGCGATCGCGATCCCGCCGTCTTCGACCGCAGCGAGTTCACGTCGCAGCAGCTCCAGTTCGCGGGTGTGGGCGACGAGTTCGAGCGGAGTGACTCGGGTATGCGGAACGAGCGCGAACTGACCGTTGCGGACCTTCGGGATCGCGCTCAGGACGAGGACGATCGCCGGACCGAGCTCGTGCGGTCGATCCACACGGTGTCGATGGATGCGGTGCGGGGTGCGCTCGGGTACCCGATCGCCGACTCCGCGATGGCGTCGGCCATGGACGGCACCGACCTCGCGATCACGCGGGCCGGCGAGCTGTTCGGCCGGACCGGGGCGGAGGGGGCGCCGCTGGTGCAGTACGACCGGTTCACGTCCGAGGCCCAGAGACGTGCCTCCAGCGCCGTCGCCGGATACCAGCAGCGGGTCATCAACGCCCGGAAGTACCGGGTCGAGGTCCACAAGAAGGCGGCGCTCGCCTTCGCCTGCATCGTGTTCGTGATCCTCGGAGCCCCGCTGGCCGCGCGGTTCCCGAACGGCGGACTCGGACTCGTGATCGGCGCGTCGACGGCGATCTTCTCCATCTACTGGATGGGGCTGATCGGGGGCGAGAAGCTGGCCGAACAGGGATATCTCCCGCCGTGGGTCGCGATGTGGGGCACCAACGCCATCTTCCTCGTGCTCGGCATCCTGCTCTACCGCCGGATGGGGCGGGAAACGTCGACGAACCGCGGCGGCGGACTCGACGAGATCCTCTGGCGGATCGGAGATCTGTTCCGGTCGAAACGGACCGCGGAAGCCGGCCGAGGGGCGTCGTGATCCGGCACCTCGATCGATACGTCTTCACGACGTTCACACGGCTGTTCATCCTGACCCTGCTGGCGGTCGCACCGCTCTTCATGCTGGGCGACCTCACCGACAACATCGACGACTACCTCGACCGGGCGGATGTCGGCATCGCGCGGGTCATGGAGGGCTACCTCTACTCCTTCCCGCAGTGGTTCCAGTGGTCGCTGCCCATCGCGGCACTGGTCGCCGCCGTCTTCACCGTGTCGCGCATGACCTCGCACCGCGAGGTGCTCGCCGCCAAGGCCGGCGGCGTGTCCTTCCACCGTCTCTTCCTGCCGATGCTCTTCGTGGCGAGCGCCGTAACGGGCGTCGGCTTCGCGGTGGCGGACTACGTGCCGCAGACCAACAAGGTCGCGATGGACCTGCTGGGCAATCGCCCGATCCTCCGGTCCTTCCGCGACGACTTCGCCTTCCGGACCGAGGGGGGCATGCTGCTCTCCGCTCGCCGTCTCAGCGTCGGCGACGGTCGGCTCTCCGACGTGACGCTCACGCAGGACGCGGAGGACGGCAGTACGCTGCACATCGAGGCGACGCAGGGGTCCTTCACCGCTCTCGAGGGGTGGCTTCTGCGGGACGGGCGGGTTCGGCGCGTGTACCCCGACGACTCGGAGACGAGCTTCCGATTTCTCCAGATGCGGGTCCCGGCGCTCACGGAGACGCCGGAGGAGCTGATGCTCGTCGAGCGGGCCGCGGAGGAGATGACGATGGCCGAGATCGACCGGCAGGTCGGGATCATCCAGAGATCGGGCGGCGACGCCAACGAGCTGCGGGTCGAGGCCGCGCAGCGGGGGGCGATTCCGGTCGCGACGCTGGTGATCATCCTCTTCGCGGCGCCCCTCGCCACCACCTCCAAACGGGGCGGCGCGGCGTTCGGGGTCGGGCTCGCCCTCGGATCGCTGATCCTCTACATCCTGCTCCTGAACGTGTGGGGCGCGATGGGCGCGGCGGGGATCGTGAGTCCGGTCACGGCCGCCTGGACCCCCAACGCGATCTTCTTCTTGCTGGGGCTGGTCTTTCTGTCCCGGGTCAGGACCTGAGGTCGCGGGCGAACCCGGGATCCAGACGTCCGCTCGCGATCGCCTGCACCGGGCCGCGCAGATCCACGCCCAAGTCCGCGCTCACCGTCACCTGGAGGCGGCCCCCGGCCATCACCACGTCGATCACGCCCGGCGCGATCCGGCCCGACCGGACGGCGGCCACCGCGGCCGCGCAGGAACTCGAGCCCGACGCCGTGGTCGGTCCGACGCCCCGCTCCCAGATGTCGATCTCGATCCGGTCCGCGGCGATCCGTCGTACCACCTGGACGTTGGTGCCGTGCGCGAAGGCCGGCGACCCCGACAGCGCGGGCCCCACGTCGTCGATCGCGGCATCCTCGTCCCAGACGACCATGTGCGGGTTCCCGACCGAGACGGGCACCGCGTCGAGATCGGCCAGCCGTGGCGGCAGCGCCGCGACGTCGAGTCCCACCGCACCGGGCCCGGTCCGGGCGCGCCCCATCTCGACCGACACGTCGTAGAGCCCGGTCGCCGGGTCGTGGGCGTGCACCTGCATCCCGACGGTGTCCCCGGCGATCAGCACCTCGAAGCGCTCCCCCGCGACCCATCCCTCCCGGTGGAGCCAGCTGGCCACCACCCGCAGGCCGTTCCCGCTGCGTTCGAACTCGGACCCGTCCGGGTTGAACGCGCGCAGCGGGAAGGGCTCGTCGCGCCCCACCACGATCATGATGCCGTCGCTTCCGACGCCCAGGTGACGGTCGCACATCCGCTCGACGGCCGCCGCCGAGGCGGGCCAGCGGGGCGAGCCGTCGGCGAGCGCCGCATCGCCGGTCGCGACGAGATAGTCGTTGCCGAGGCCGTGGGCGCGGTACCAGTCGAGCCCGACGTGCGGGCGGGGGCCGTAGTCCATGCCGGGAAGATACGGCGGAGGCCCCACCGACGAAGGGGGCGCCGAGCGACTCGCCCTCGGGGGTGGACCCCTTCGCCGCCCGGACGGTATCTTCACCGGCACGATCGAGACGGGGTGATTTGCAGCGTATTGCGACCCGATCCGATGCCCGGCTTCACGCGGGGTGTCGGACGAACCTGCTAAAAAGCTATCTCCCTCGGCACGCGTCTCTGCCGGGGTTTTCAATCGGAGGCATCGTGGGCTCCAGTGCCCATCGTCGTCAGGCCCTTCTCGAGGCATCCCGCGAGCGCATTCTGCTTCTCGACGGGGCCATGGGGACGGTCATCCAGGGGTACGGCCTCGACGAGGAGGCTTATCGCGGCAGCCGCTTCGCGGACCACGCCGAGTCGCTGGCCGGCGCCAACGACCTCCTGTCGCTGACCCAGCCCGAACTGATCCGCGAGATCCACGAGCGGTACCTCGAGGCCGGCGCGGACCTCATCGAGACGAACACCTTCAACGCGCAGCGGATCTCGCTGGCGGACTACGCGCTGGAGGATCTTTCCCACGAAACGAACGTGGCTGCGGCCACCCTCGCGCGAGAGGCGGCCGAGGCGTGGACCGCGCGGACGCCCGACCGACCCCGCGGCGTCATCGGCGTCCTGGGGCCGACCAACCGCACCGCGTCCATCTCGCCCGACGTGAACGATCCCGGCTTCCGGGGCGTGAGCTTCGAGCAGCTGGTCGAGATCTACCGGGAGCAGACCGAGGGGCTGCTGGACGGCGGCGTCGACTTCCTCATGGTCGAGACCGCATTCGACACCCTCAACGCCAAGGCGGCCCTCTTCGCGATTTCGCGCACGCTCGAGGAGAGGGGAGCCGACACCGTCGAAGGTTCGACCCCGGTCATGGTGTCCGGCACGATCACCGACCGATCCGGCCGGACGCTGACGGGACAGACGGCGGAGGCATTCTGGCACTCGGTCTCGCACGGAGTCACTGCGGCCTTCGACGGCGGGCGGGTGCCGTGGCGTGCCGAGCGCCCCGACCTCGATCCGCACGTCGGCCTGCTGAGCGTGGGATTCAACTGTGCCCTCGGGCCGGAGCAGCTGCGGCCGCACGTCGAGGCCCTGTCCCGGGTGGCGGGATGTCTCGTCACGGCCCATCCGAACGCCGGGCTGCCCAATGCGATGGGAGGCTACGACAAGACCCCCGACGCGATGGCCGAAGCCGCGCGCGAGTGGGCCGAATCCGGCTTCGTGAACGTGCTGGGCGGATGCTGCGGAACCACCCCGGAGCACATCGCCGCGATCGGTGAAGCGATCGCCGGGGTGGCGCCGCGCGCCCTCCCCGCGCCCATCGCGCCCGGGAAGGCCCCGACACGCCTGTCGGGACTCGAGCCCCTGGTGATCACCGAGGACTCCTTCCTCGTCAACGTGGGGGAGCGGACCAACGTCACCGGGTCCCGTCGTTTCCGGCGCCTCATCGACGAGAACGAGTACCCGGAGGCGCTCTCCGTCGCGCTCGATCAGGTCCAGGGCGGTGCCCAGATCCTCGACGTGAACATGGACGAGGGCCTGCTCGACTCCGAGGGGGCGATGACCCGCTTCCTCAACCTGCTGGCCGCCGAACCGGAGATCTCCCGCATCCCCGTGATGGTGGACTCCTCGAAGTGGGACGTCATCCAGGCCGGACTTCGCTGCGTCCAGGGAAAGGGCGTCGTTAACTCGATCTCGCTCAAGGACGGCGAGGAGGCGTTCAGGGAGCGGGCCCGCGAGGTCCGTCGGTACGGCGCCGCCGTCGTCGTGATGTGCTTCGACGAAGAGGGTCAGGCCGACACCGTCGACCGTCGCGTCGCGATCGCGCAGCGGGCGTACCGCATCCTGACGCAGGAGGTCGGGTTCCCGCCCGAGGACGTCGTGGTCGACCCCAACGTGTTCGCGGTCGCCACCGGCATCGCCGAGCATGATCGGTACGCACTCGACTTCACCGAGGCGACCCGTCGGATCAAGGAGACCTGCCCCGGCGTGCTCGTCAGCGGCGGGATCAGCAACCTCTCCTTCTCCTTCCGGGGGTCGCCCGTGGTTCGGGAGGCGATGCACGCCGCCTTCCTGTACCGCGCGGTGAAGGCGGGGCTGAACCTCGCGATCGTCAACGCGGGCGCGCTGCCGGTCTACGACGACATCCCCGACGAGCTGCTCGAGGCGGTCGAGGACGTCCTCTGGGTCCGCCGCGACGACGCGACCGAGCGGCTCACCGAACTGGCCGGCCGCTATTCCGGCGGAGAGGCGAAGAAGGCCGAGGACCTCTCGTGGCGGGAAGCGCCGGTCGACGAGCGCATCACCCACGCCCTGGTCGCAGGCATCGACGCCTGGATCGTCGAGGACGTCGAACAGGCCCGCCAGGGGGCGGAGCGCGCCCTGCACGTGATCGAGGGACCGCTCATGGACGGCATGAACGTCGTCGGCGACCTGTTCGGCGAGGGGCGGATGTTCCTGCCGCAGGTCGTGAAGAGCGCCCGCGTCATGAAGAAGGCGGTCGCCCACCTGGTGCCCTACATCGAGGCGGAGGGGGGCGACGAGCAGAGGGACGCCGGCTCGATCCTGCTCGCGACGGTGAAGGGCGACGTGCACGACATCGGCAAGAACATTGTCGGCGTCGTGCTGCAGTGTAACGGCTACCGGGTGGTCGATCTGGGCGTGATGGTGCCGGCGGATCGCATCCTGGAGAAGGCGCTGGAGGAGAACGTCGACGTGATCGGGCTTTCCGGCCTCATCACGCCGTCGCTCGACGAGATGGTGCACGTCGCCGCCGAACTCGAGCGGACCGGGGCCGATCGCCCGCTCCTGATCGGAGGCGCGACGACGTCGCCCACCCACACTGCGATGAAGATCGCGCCCGCGTACTCCCGCGCACCCACGGTGCACGTCACCGACGCATCCCGTGCGGTCGGTGTCCTGGGACGCGCGCTCGACGAGGACGCCCGGGAGACATGGTGGAAGACGGTCGACGCCAACCACGCGACGTTGCGCGACCGGTGGTCGGACCGAAACGCGAAGCGCGAACTCCAGTCGATCGAGCGGGCGCGAGCGCACGCGCGTCGCGTCGACACGCCCTCCCCCGCCCCGCGTCACCCCGGCGTGCACGCGCGGGACGGCGTTCCCCTCTCCCGGCTTCGTGACTACATCGACTGGACTCCCTTCTTCCAGGCGTGGGAGCTGGCGGGCGCCTTTCCCGCCATTCTCGACGACGAGGTCGTCGGGGAGGAGGCTCGCAAACTCCACGCGGACGCGCTCGACATGC
>DATFJS010000160.1:0-9368 GCA_035269045.1 Longimicrobiales bacterium
CTCCGTGACCTCCGCCTCGGGGCGGTCTCCCTCGTCGGCGAGGAGATGGTGCACGAGCGCCACGAGGCAAAGCCGATCGGCCTCGTCCGCGATCGGGTCCGGCGCGGCACCGCCCACGAGCCCGTCGACCACCACGATGGCGTCGTCCGGCTGTTCCGCGAGCGCGGACCGGAAGGCGTCGACCGCGTCCGAGGCCGGCTCCGGCCAGTCGCCCGGCAGTTCGACCACGCGCACCTCGCGGCCCCGGGCGCGCAGACCCTCGACGATTCGGGCGTCGTAGAGGTATCCCCCCGTGCGCTGGTCGAGGGCGCCGGCCACCACGAGGGTGACGGGGTCCAGGTCGTTGGAGCTCACCCGTCCGCCGGGATCACACGTCGGCTTCGTAACTCGCCCACGCCACGTGCGACTCGTTGAGCCGGACCTCGAGGCTGGAACACCCGGGTGCCGCGGCACCGAGCTTCCCCTCGTGGATGCGCGTGACGAGACGCTCGTGGATCTCGCGGGCGAGGAACTCGGTGGTCGTGTTCTCTCCCTCGAACTCCTCGACGTCGTCGAGATTCCGGTAGTTGAGTTCGTCGAGGACCTCCTTCAGCTGATCCCCCGCCAGCGCGATGTCGACCACGAGTCCGTCCGAGTCGAGCTGCTCGCGCTTGAAGGTCGCGTCCACGACGTAGGTCGCCCCGTGCAGCCGCTGGGCCGGACCGAAGGCCTCACCGGTGAAACTGTGGGCGATCATGAAGTGGTCGCGGACATTGAGCTTGTACATCGATGGGTCTCCTCAGGTGGTGTAGCGGATGCGGTGGCAGAGGGTGTCACCCCCGTCGACGGCGAGACGTGCCATCGTCGAGGGAAGGTCGTCGAACTCCGACTCGCCGCTCACCAGCACGTCGAGCGCCGGATCTCGCAGCAGCTCGAGCGCCTTCCGGATGCGGCGCCGGTACGTCCACCGGGGGGCGCGTTCGGGCGGAATGCGGCCCACCTGGCTGCTCCGGATGGTGAGACGGTCCGAGTGGAAGGACTCGCCGAGCGGGAGCCCGACGCGGGTGGTCCCGAACCAGCTCATCTCGACGAGCGTGCCCTCGGTCCCGACACAGGCGAGTGCCGAACGCGCGCCCTTCGGCGATCCGCTCGTGTGGACGACGACGTCCGCCTCGGCGCCGTCGGGAGGATCCGACCGGAGGTCGAGGCCGAGTTCCTTCGCGGGACCCTGCCGGGTCGGCTCCGGATCGACCACGACGAGGTCGGTCCCCGGGATCCGGGCGATCAGGTACGACACGAGCATCCCGACGACCCCCGCCCCGACGACCACGACCCGGTCTCCCGGTCCGACGCCCGCGTCCCAGCAGCCGTTGAGCGCGGTCTCCATGTTGGCGGCGAGCACCGCGCGGCCCGCGGGGAGGTCGTCCGGCAGCGGCGTGACGGCATCCACCGGGACGACGAACCGGTCCTGATGGGGGAAGAGGCTGAACACCTCCCGGCCCTCCAGCGACGGGTCGCCGGGCGCGGATTCCACGACGCCGACATTCGAGTAGCCGTACTTCACCGGCCCGGGAAAGTCGCCCTCCTGGAACGGGCAGCGCATCGCCTCCCGCTGCGAGGCAGGGACCTCGTCTCGATACACGAGCGACTCCGTGCCGCGGGAGATCCCGGTGAACAGCGTGCGGACCTCCACATCGGCCGTCGTGGGCGACAGCAGGGGCTCGTCGCGGATCTCGGAATCCGACGGAGGACGGACCCAGAAGGCGCGTGCGGTGTTCTGGCTGGACATGTCGACTCCCCCCTCTTCACGGTCTCCGATCGGGCCCGCTCCTGCGGCGGAACGCCGTTCCGACATCATCCGGGACCTGCTCGTCGCGGCCCCGGTGGCGCCGGGCATCATGCTTCTCGGCGCCCGGTGGTTCGAGTACGCTCCGGGTTCGGCCGCGGCGGTTCTGGCTGTCTACGCCGTCGTCGCCCTCCTGATCCTTCGGACGTATCCTGGGGCGCTGGGCGCCGTGCCGGGAAACGCGGGGCTCGGACGGGCGAATCGGATCACCCTGGCACGGGTCGCGCTGGCCCTGCCCATCGCGGGGGTGGCCGTCCTGCCCGGTCTTGCCGGCACCGGCGTTCTGTGGGCGGTCGTCGCGCTTTCGCTGATCGTTCTCGCCCTCGACGGCGTGGACGGCTGGGTGGCGAGAACGACGGGAACCGCGACCCGATTCGGGGCCCGGTTCGACATGGAGACGGACGCCGCACTGCTGCTCGCGCTGTCCGTCGTGGCATGGCGAGCCGGGCCGGCCGGAGCGTGGGTCCTCGGCATCGGGCTGCTCCGGTACGCGTTCGTCGCGGCCGGGCTCTTCGAGCCACGTCTTCGTGGCGACCTTCCGCACGAACAGGTCCGCCGAAAGACGGTCTGCGTGATCCAGACCTCGGCACTTCTCGTCGCGGTCGCGCCATTGGGTCGGCCAGCACTGCAGGTCGTGATCGCCCTCGGCGCGCTCGTGCTCCTGCTGTGGTCGTTCGCCAAGGACACCCGGTGGCTGCTACGCACCGGCTACGCCGACCCCGCGAACCTCGTGAGCGAGGTCCTGCACACCGAGGCGAGCCCCGAGTCCGCGAAACCGAACGCGGCCCCGCGACGGAGAAGCGACTTCCCCGTCGCGTGACCGCGTCCCGTGCGTGCCGTGCTAACGTCTCAGCGCGCCCCATTCGGGAACGCGAATTCAGCCACGACCCCCGCGTGGTCCGACGGCCAGAGACCCGAAGCCGTCTGCTCGTCCGTGTCGTCTCCGAGGATGTGAGCCGACGACACCTCGAACCCGGCCGAGCGCTCGTTCGCGAATGCGCCACCCGGACGTCTCACCATCACGAAGTCGATGCGTGACGCCAGCTCGGACGGATCACCCGCGAGCGTCGCATAGCAGCAGGTGGGCCCCGCCCCGCTCGTCTCGGCGGCCTGCAGCCACGTATCCTCGAACCCCGCATCGCGGAGAAGGCCCCAGGTGGGGGTCCATTTCGGGTTCGACGCGTCCTGTGCACCGAACGCATCGGAATTGAGGTCGCCGACGAGCACCGTCGCCCCGTCGAGACGGGCGAGCACCCCATCGATCAGCTCCGCCGCCTGGGCGTCGTGGACGGGCCGAACGCCCTGAATCTCCAGATGCGTGTTCAAGACGTTGTAGGGTGTGCCGTCATGCTTCACACGGACGAGGCTCCATCCGCGATCGATGCTGACGGGGCCGAGATCGAGGTTGACCGCATACTCCGCACTCTCCGATTCCAGCACCTTCACGTCGGAGCGCACGAGCGTGATCTCGCCGAGCGTGAAGGCGAGCACCGAGCTCGGCTGGAACGTCGACGGGTCGATCTCGAGGGGAAACGTGCCCTCGGTGTTCGTCTGCCGGATCACGACGTCGTAGTGGAGTCCCTCGGCGGCGAGCGCCTGCTCCAGGACGGGTACGAAGTCGATTCCGCCGATCGGCACGGGTGCGCCACTCGAGAGATCGATGACCCCGTAGCTCGCGATCTCCTGGAGCGCGACGACCTCGGGGTCGGCGTCCGCGATCTCCCGCGCGATCGCCGCGGCCCGCTCGGGAAAATCGGTGGCCTGGACGCCGGCCCAGAAGGTGTTCACGGCCGCGAGCAGTGCACCGGTCTTCGCGATCAGCTCTTCCTGCGAGTCCTCCCCGGGATCGGGGAAGTCCAGGGAATAGAGTGGGCCGGTGTCGGCACCCAGGTAGGCGTTCCAGGTCATGACGCCGAGGGCGCTCGCCGGGGCGCGTATCGCGGCCGGCGATTCGGTGAGTTCGGCATCCGGCGCCATGGGCGGGGTGGCGTCGTCACATGCGCCGACGGCCAGCAGGCCGGCGGTCGTGAGAGCGATCTTGGTCCTTCGTGAGTCGAACAGGGACATGGTGTCCTCCGTGCTGAGGTGAATCATCGTGACTTCAACCTCGAGAAACGGAGTACCGGGCAGTCTACGCGTGAGTACGTAGGTCGATCTGCTCGACTACGTATGCCGCGCGGCGTGCGGCGCCGGACCTACCGGAACATGGACGGATCCACCTCCATGGCGACCTCCGAGATCCGGGTCACCGGGAGTCCGACCCGGCGGGCGTGTTCGTAGACGGCCTCGGGGTTCGGTGCCTCGTACTCGCAGTAGATCTTCCCCTCCGCCTCGGAGATGTAGCTGCGGACCCAGACGACCCCCTCCATGCCCTCGACGACCTCGCTGGACTTCTTCCCGACGTCCGGGAGTGTGTCCATGTCGATCTCGCCCATCTCGCGTTCGATGATATACCGCGGCATGTCATGCTCCTTGATGCAGTATGAATGAACTCGTGTCTACTCGTCTCTACTCATCCGCCGTCGCCACTCCGGGAGTCGGCACCTCGTCGTCGTGCGAATCGACCAGGTCTGACGCCAGGTCCTGGAGCCGGCCGTCCTCCACCTCGCCCGCGACCGCCGCAGCCTCGTCCGCGAGCTTCCGGGCCCGGTCCGGGGACCCGGCCTCCAGCGTCACCTCGGCGAGCCGCAGCAACGCCCAGCCCTCTCCCGCGCGGTCGCCGGCGGCTCGCCGCGCGTCACGACAGTGCTCGTACCGATCGTAGGCCGCCGCGAGCTCCCCCCGAGCGCGCAACGCGGACCCGAGAGCGGCGAGGGCATCGCCACGACGCGCGTCGGCGTCGGTCGACTCGGCGAGGGCGAGTGCATCGGTGAGGACCTCGATCGCCTCGTCCTCTCGACCGAGACGCACGAGCGCGGCGCCCCAGCCGTTCAGGACCGGGAGCAGCAGTTCCGCATCGAGATCCTCGTCCTCGGACGCATGACGCTTCGGACCGACGAACGCGTCCGGGCATGCCGGCCCGATCGCCGTGGTGGGCTCCTCCTCGCCGCCCTCGGACTCATCCGTCAGAGCCTCCACGGCCGATCGAAAGTACTCGGCCGCGGCCTCCGTATCGCCAGCACGAAACTCCAGGAGCGCGAGGCTGTTGAGGACGCGGCCGGCGGCCCTCGTATCGGACAGGCGCCCTGCCGCCGCCCGGGCGTTCCGGAACAGCTCCCGGGCCGTCTGCGGCTCGTCCGCCAGGAGTCGTGCCTCCCGCTCGGACGACTCGAGAATCCCGCGATCGTCTCCGATCTGCTCCGCCAGGGCTCGGGCTTCGGCCCAACGAGCACGCACCGAAGCGATCCCCACCTCCCCCGGGGCCGCCGCTTCGGATGCCGCGGCCAGCTTCCTCAGCGCCGCGACGAGCGTCGAATCCGTGCCCAGGTTTCGCAGAATCGACACGGCCTCCTCGAACACCGGAACCGCCTCCGTGGCCCGGCCGACCGACGCGAGCGCGTCCGACTGGAGGATCAGTGCGTTCGCGAGGTTGTCGGCCCGGCCGGCCCGCCTCGAGAGGTCCACCGCGTTCTCGTAGGTCTCGAGGCCCTCGTCGACCTGCCCCATCTCGAGATGCAGCGCCGCCTGAGCGAGAAGGTGGAAGGAGTGCCGGACGGGAAGCTGAGCCCGCCCGAACCCCTCGCTGCCTCGCCTGAACTCCCGAATGGCCTCCTCGGGTCTGCCCATGGCTCGATAGAGATGGCCCATGTAGTTGGACACGTACACGAAGTCGACCGGATTGCCGGTTTCCTCCGCCAGTTCACGGGCTTCGTCGCCGATCTCCCCGGCCTGGTCCCACTCGCCCAGTTCGCGGAGCACCCGTCCCAGGTTGATCAGGTCGCGGAGCAGGGTCGTCCGGTTGGCCACCGTGGCACTGTCCTGGTCGAGGACCTCCCGATCGCGCGCCACGACCGTCTCGAGCGGTGAGCGCGCGAGATCGTAGCGTCCCGCGCGCCAGAAGGCGTGCCCCAGGCCCCGGAGAGCGAGCGTGTGCTCCTCGGTCGAGCCACCGGCCTCGGCAACGTCCATCGCCTCTCCGAATGCCTGCCTGGCTCCCGCGAAGTCGCCCCGGAGCGTTGCGAGTTCGCCCTCGCGAACGAGAACGATCGAGCGCTCCGGGCTCGCCTCCCCCTCCACCAGTTCGTGAAGCTCGGCGATCAGTCGGGCCTGCTCGTCCCGTCGACCCAGCGTCTCGGAGTGCCGCTCCTGAGCGAGCAGGAGCCTCACGAGATCCGGGTCGCGATCCTGCCGGCCGTCCTCGCGACGGTCCAACCACGCTCGGGTCCGCTCCAGCGCCGAGACGGCCTCGGCGATGCGCCAGAGACTCGCGGCCCTCTCCGCCGCGGCGAATCCGTAGTGGACCGCTCGGACCCAGTCCTCGGCGGCCGAGAAGTGCGTGGAAAGCTGCTCCGCGAACTCCTCGGTCCGGTTCTCGTACAACTCCTCCATCGCCCGGCCCACGAGGGCGTGGCGGTCGCGCCGCTGACGCTCGAGCAGCGAGTCGTAGCTGACGTCCCGGGTCAGCGCATGCTTGAGGCGGTAAAGCGGTTCGGGCACCAGACTCGTCCGTTGGATCAGCCCCGATGCACGAAGGGCGTCGAGGGCCCCTCCGAGTCGAGACGAGGAGGGGACCACACGACCGAGCAGCTCACGGCCGAACTCACGGCCGATGACGGATGCGGTCCGCAGGACCTCCCTGCTCTCCGGATCGAGTCGGTCGATGCGTGTCTTCAGGACTGCCTGCACCGTGTCCGGGATCGCCAGATCACCGGGCTCCCCCGCGAGCACGGCCTCCCCATCGTCGGTGGACACCGACCCCGTCTCGAGGAGCGTGTGGCAGAGCTCCTCGATGAAGAACGGGTTGCCGCCGGTCTTCTCCGACACGAGTTCCGCGAGGTCCGCTTCGACGCGCAGTCCGCCCAATGCCGCGCGCATGACCTCGGTGGCCGCGTCCGGGTCGAGCGGGGTCAGGTCGAGGTGCACATGGCCGCGGGGCGGCGCGGTGTACCCGTCGGCCTCCGGACGGGCGGTGACCACGATGAGGAGCGGATACGCAGCCGCCATCTCCGCAAGCTGAGCGAGCGCATCCTCGGATCCGCCATCCGCCCAGTGCCAGTCCTCGAGGAACAGGACGAGCGGCTGTCCCCGACAGCCCAGCGTGAACACGGACACGAGCGCCTCCGCGACCGCGGCGCGCAGGTCCTCACCCTCCAGGTAGTCCGGGAGCGGATGCTCGTCGCTCTCGATCGACAGGACGTGCAGGAGAATCGGCGCGTACACCTCCAGTTCGGCAGCGAGCGCCTGGGTCCTCGCCACCACCTGATCGTGCACCTTCCCGGGGGGTGTCCGGCCGGTGCCGAGAATCGCTTTCACACAGTCGATGAACGGCAGAAAAGGCGTGAACGCCCCGTCCGGTCGGCAGCGACCCTGGATGTACCGCACCCCCTGCTCCGCCAGGGTCGTCCGGAATTCATGCAGCAGCCGGCTCTTCCCCACCCCTGCATCTCCCACGACCGACGCGACGAGACCGGCGCCACGATCGACGCGTCCGAGCGTCGAGAGAAGAGTCTGCAACTCGTCGGTGCGCCCGACGAACCGTGTCAGCCCCCCCTCCGCGACGGCATCGAGCCGGCTGTCGACGTCCGCCTCGCCCGTCACCGCCACTGGTACCACCGGGGCCGCACCCGGGGAGAGCTCGACCGGCTCGCGTTCCTCCGTCTTCACGAACGGGGCCACGCTGCGGACGAGTTCTCGCGACAGTAGGACATCCCCCGGTCCGGCTGTGGCGGCCAGGCGGACGACGTCGCGCGTCACGCCGCCACCGAGTCGATACGAGCGCGTCGGGTCCTCCACCGCCTGGATCGCGACCTGCCCTGCTCCCACCGCGGACCTCAGCACGAGCGCGCCGTCGCCCGGCACATGACGGTGCAGATGCAATGCCGCACGCACCGCACGGAGGGCGTCGTCCTCGTGGGCCACCGGTACGCCGAAGAGGGCCATGAATCCGTGTTCGCTGAACTCGTTCAGCATGCCACCGAAGTCCCCGATCGTGACCCGGGCCAGGTCCCGGATCTCCGCCACCCGTGCATCGACCTCCTCCAGACCCACGGTGTCCATCAGCGTGTCCAGACCCTCGATGGTGCAGGACAGGGCCGTGACGAGCCTCCGCTCGCCCTCGGACGAAATGCTCGTGAGAGCCGGGACGGCGTTGAACCCCGAAGGGTTCTCCCGAAGCGCCGTGATCAACTCCACCACGCCGGCGCCGCCGTCCGGGCGGTTCATGCGCTCCTTCCTCATCATGGCCTCCACGAGAGTCACGACCGCGGGTGGAGTCCCCGGGGCGGCCTCCGCGAGAGGCGGCGGTGTCTCGTTGAGAATCGCATGGACGACCGCCTGGTCGCTCCCTCCTCGGAAGGGCCGCTCGCCAGCGAGCATTTCCCAGATCACGACGCCCAGAGACCAGACGTCCGTGCGTTCGTCCACCTCCTCCCCCCGCGTCTGCTCGGGACTCATGTAGGCCACCGTACCCAGGCGGGCGCCGGCCCGCGTGACGTCGTCGTCGAGCATCTTGGCGATGCCGAAGTCGACGATTCGCACTCCGCCGTCCGTCGTGAGAATCAGGTTGTCGGGCTTGATGTCGCGATGGATGATCCCCGCTTCCGCCGCGTGCGCCAGTCCGGATGCCACGCACTCCGCGATCGAGAGCGCCTCATCGAACGGCAGACGTCCTCGTCGAAGCCGGTCCTTCAGGGTCTCGCCCTCGTAGTACGTCATGGCGATGAACAGCAGGCCTTCGTCGGCTTCTCCGATCTCGTGGATGGTGCACAGGTTCGGATGATCCAGACGTGCGATCGCCTGAGCCTCCGCAAGGAAGCGCCGCTTCGCCTCCGGGCTCGAAAGCAGGTGGGCAGAGAGGAACTTGAGCGCGACCGAGCGTCCGAGCCTCGTGTCCCGCGCCCGGTATACGACCCCCATCCCACCCCCGCCGAGGCGCTCTTTCACCTCGTACCGACCGATCGTCGACCCATCGAGGTCGCCGACGGGCAGCCCTCCCGACTCCGCCTCGGAAGACGATGAAGCATCCCGGAGAGGCGCGACCACCCGCGCTTCGAGCCGATCCAGCGCTCCCTGTCCGGCGTGCGCCTCGAGAAGCGACCGGACTTCGGCGCGCAGCCGCTCGTCTCCCCCGGTCTCGGTCCTGAGAAACGCCTCCCGTCCGTCTGCATCCTGTGCGAGGGCTTCGATGAAGAGTTCCTGGATGCGGGCCCAGTCCCGCCGGCGTGCCTCGGCCCCGCCCGATGACTCGAAGACCGCCGGCGGTCTCTGCAACGGATGATCGAGCGCGTGGCCGGCCTCGGATCCGGAGCGGGCCCGTGGTCCGTCGTCCGGCACCACATCGAATGCCCAGGCTAGGCCGATCGCCACCGGAAGGCCGAGCGCGACCAGCACGGCGACCAGGTCGGGCGACCATGACGGAAAGCCGAGCGCGGGCAGGAATATCCCG
>DATFJS010000161.1:0-6282 GCA_035269045.1 Longimicrobiales bacterium
TGCGTTTCCACTCGCGGCGTGCGGCGACTCGACCGTCCTCACCGGCCCGGACGCCGAAGCCGCGCTCACGGAGGCGCAGGCGGTGGTCGCGAACGGGGGGAACCTCACCATCCGGGGCACCCGGAGTCTTCCCGGCACCTCGCTACCCGTGATCTTCGTGGACGGAGTCCGCATCGAGTCCGATTCGCCCACGGCGGTGCTCCGCGCGCTCCGACCCGATGACATCGACCGGATCGAGGTGAAGAAGGGGTGCCACGCATGGGGCTACATGCCCGACGCGAGGCGCAACAACGGCATCATCCTGATCTACACCGACGACCACGACGGGACCGAGCCGGACCTGATCTTCGATCGGGAGCGAGCCGAGGCCTGCTCGGCCGAGTACCGGCGGACCGGACGTTTTCCCTGGGTATCGCGCTGACCTCGGCGGTCGGCCCGCCGATCGGTGACCTCCGCGGTCGGCTCGCCGATCGGTAGGCCGGCCTTCGCCACGGCCGGAATCTCGAGGCAGTCCAGCGAGAAGTCCTCGACAGCCGCTCGACTCGGGCGCGCATCCACGACTCACGCCAGCGCCTCCAGGGCCGCGAAGTGGACCGCGTCGGGGATGTCGCGGTCACGGCGCCAGCGCGCGGAGGGGGTGAGCGGCCCCGGGTCGGCGCCGCGGTCGCGGTTCTGTTCGGCCAGAGCGCGGGCCGCGTCCTGGATCACGCCGGGCGGGAGCGTCGGCGGCCGCCAGCGGCCCTCGTAGTGGAGGCCGCCGCGGGGGTCGATGAAGGTGGGTGCCGCACCTGTGCCGCGTCCTTCGCTTCCACCCGCTGCCGCAGCCTGAACGCGCCATCCCCCCTCGTGGACCAGTCGGTGGTGATGCCGGCACAGCAGGATGCAGTTGGCGAGCGAGGTCTCGCCGCCGTCGGCCCAGTGCCGGATGTGGTGTGCGTCGGTGAAGCGGAGTCCGCAGCCGGGGAAACGGCAGCCGCCGTCCCGGAGTTCGAGGGCGCGGCGGAGAGCAGGTGGGATCGTGCGGGTGCGGCGGCCGACGGAGAGCGGCTCGCTGCGGGTGTGCTCGCTGCGGGTGTGCCCGCTACGGACGTGTCCACTGCGGACGTATCCGCCGCGCCCGCCATCCCTCGTCCCATGCTCCACCCGCACGACCGCCGCGTCGCAGCACAGCCGCCGGGACGTTTCAGCTGAAACGCGTGTGCCGTCCTCGAGGTGGGAGGAGCGGTCGGAGACGCACGTGTCGGTGCCGTCCACAGCCGCACTCCCACCCTCGCAGTCGCACGATCCTCCGCCCTCCACCGCCGCCGAATCACCGACTGCGCGTGATTCGGCTGCGCTCAGCGTTTCAGCTGAAACGTGCAGCACGACCTGGTAGCGCTCGGCGCGGGTGCCGCTGATCGGCACATCCACCTCGCTTTCGCCGTCATTTCCGCCCCCGAAGCCCGCGGCCATCGCGCGCTCGGCGAGCAGCGCCAGCGCGTCGGCCCGGCGCCGGGCGGCGGCGCGTGAGGTGACATCCCGGGAGCGCGCCGGATCGCCCGCGCCCGCGCCGGCATCCTCCATCCCCGGCGCATCCACCCCACGGAAGATCGCGTCGCTCGCGGCCTCGATCGCCCGCATCAGCAGCGCGCCGACCTCGGCGGGCAGCCGCCCGCGCACGACGTACATCCCCTCGTCGTCCGGGAAGACCGAGAACGTCCGGCTGGCATGCAGTTCGCGCTCGATATCGGCTTCCTCGGCGTGGTCGTACCGCTTCCACGCCCGCACCATCCGCTCCGTCTGGGCCGTCGTGCAGCCCCGCGCCAGCTCGAGCAGGCCCGCCTCGGTGTCCGGTGTCGCGACCCGCGTCAGCGCCCGCACCTTCGAGAACGAAAGCTCGCCGCGCGCCATGGCGGCCGCGGTCTCCGGGAGCTCGGTCAGCGCCCGCGCCGCTCGCACCTTCTCCCTCGCCGCCCCGAGCGCGATCCCCGTCCGGAAGGCGAGCCAGTGCGCGCACGAGCGATGCCCCTCACGCGCCCAGCCCCGATGCCGGTCGAACTCCGCGATCAGCTCCAGCAGCCGTGCGGTCGCGGCATGGATGTGCGCGGCGAGCGTCGTGATCTCGTCCGCCAGGTCGTCGAGACGGTCGTCGTCGAGGGCGTCATGTGAGGACCAGTCCGGCCCCGACTCGCGGACCAGGAACAGCGGGGGGCGCGGGCTGGGGTCGACACCGGGGCATGAGCGCGGGCCGGGAATGGAGCGACAGGACATGACGAGCACCTGCATCAAGGAAAACGAAGCACCGAACACACCCCGAAATATATGAGCCCGATTTTCGGCCTCGCAGGTGCCCGCGAGCCTCGAGATCTCGCCCTTCCAGCCCTCGCGGCATGGCGGGACCGCGGATTCGCAGGCACAGCCGCCGCCTGCCCCCGCGACGCGGATGTCCGGAGGTGAATGCGGGCGCGGGTCATCGCAAACCGCGAAATCCGTCCATGGCCGGATGGGACGGATGTCATCAACGATCCACCGCTCACCCATCGGCTCGGGGGTGCCTGCCACACGTCGCCGCGACGCGCGACAATCTCGACGGAATCCGCCGACCACCGCCGTAGCGCCGACCACCGCCGTAGCGCCGACCACCGCGTTCGAGACGCTTCCGGCCCTCCGGATCACGACGCCCCGGGGGGCCTACGCGGACGGCTCCTGGCTCATGTCGCTCTCGCAGCGCGAGGGGGAGAACGTCGTCCGGACCATCGCCGCCTCGGCGCCCTGGACGCTCCGGTCCGTCTCGGATCACCCGGGTGTCGGGGGATCGACGGCCATCGCTTCCACCGTGGTCCGCTCGGGGCCCGTGGCGGAGGTCCGGGTGCTGTCCTTCGACGCCTTCGCGGGAGACACCGTGTTCGACGTCGCACTTCGTCTCGCGGCGACGGAGGTGGCGGGACGGGCGGCGGACCCGGCGGTGGAAGCGAGCATCGATCGGATGAACGGCCTGATCGACGATTCCTGGCCGGGCTTGGCCGAGACCTACCGACGTGACGTCGACGTACCGCCGATCCATCCAGTGGTGGGCGGGCTCATCAAGGGGGTCGACGGTCGCGTCCGGCTACGGCTCCACGCCATGTCGGAGGCGGGGGACTCGGTCAGGTACCTCGTCCTCGATGCCGCGGGACATCTCAGGTTCCGAACCGCGGTGCCGCGAGGCGAGATCGCCCCGCCAGTACCCACGTCTGGACGACCGAGACGGACTCACTCGGCGTCGGGAGCATGGTCCGCTACGCGCTGCCGGGCACAGGCTGACGCGCGGGGCCGCGCTGGCCCGCTGGCCCGCTCGCCCGCTGGCCCGACCGGCCGCCCCGACAGGCCGCCCTCAGCGGACGGCGATCATGCGCGGGTCCGCAGCCCCTCAGCGGCTCGCGTACGTCTCCGCGCCGTCGGCCGAAAACGCCATGACGTCGTAGGCGTCCGCCGGCTGCCCCTCGACTTCCATGCCGGGGGAGCCCACCGGCATGCCGGGGACGGCGAGCCCGAGCGACGCGGACCGCACCGCCTCGTCCGCGAGGTAGTCCCGGAGGACGTCGGCGGGGACGTGTCCCTCGACGAGTTCTCCACCGACCATCGCGGTGTGACAGGAGTGCATCTCGCCCGGGACGCCGACCTCGGCCTTCACGTTGTGCATGTCGGACCGCTCGATCTCGCGGACCTCGAACCCGTTCTCCTCCAGGTGCGCGGCCCAGTCGCCGCAGCAGCCGCAGGTGGGGGCCTTGTAGATCGTGATGACGTTGTCCGGCTGGTCCATCGACGCCGCGAGGATTGCGGACGGCGCGGGACCTGCCGGGGCGGCCGCCACCGGCGCAGGCTCGGCCGTGGGCTGGGCGGGAGCGTCCGTGTCGCCGCGATTCATGAGGATCGCGACGGCCAGGCCGGCGAAGAAAGCTGCGGCGAGAAAGGGAAGCTTCGACATGTCTCGGCGGGTAGCGGGTTCGGTTGGATGCTCCCTGAATCTATGTCGTCCCGTCGCATCTCTCACCCCCGACATGGCATCGGGCGGGTGCCGGCCCGAACAGCGAGGTGGAACGCGGCGGGGTCGATCTGCCATATTCCACGTGAGACTTCCGTCCCTTCCGTCCCTTCCGCCCCGGACCCGCATGCCACGCCGGACCCGCATGGATCGCCCTCGCTTCGCCGTCATCGGTGCAATCATCGCCGCTGTCACATTCACCACCTGGCCCGCCGCCTCGTTCGCGACCGCGCCGGGGACGCGTTCCGACGCGGCTCACTTCGAGCTGCGCACCTCGGCCCCGCAGGCCGACTCCACCGTCGCCCCGACGGACGAGGTGCGCCTCTGGTTCACTCAGGAGCCGCAGGACGGCACGACGCAGATCCGCGTCATGCAGGGGGACGAGCGGGTCCCGACGGGCGACGCGCAGATGGATCCCGACGACGCGACCTCCTACTTCGTTCAGCAGGACATGCCGCTCACGGCCGGTGACTATCGGGTGCTCTGGCGTTCGATGGCTCCGGACGGCCACGTGGTGAACGGCGAGTTCGGGTTCACGATCGCGGAGGCCGGAGGCGGACGCTGAGCCCGACCCTTTCGACGGCGATCGGCTGGCTCTACTTCACCGCCGTCGTGATGGCGGTCGGGTGCGTCGTCACCCGGACCGCGATCCTGCCGAGGGCGAGTCGGCGCGCGGTAGGGGGCGGCCTCCACGGAGACACGATGCCACGGCGCGTGGCGAAGGTCGCCATCTTCGCCTCCGTCGCCGTCGTTCTCGGCCTCGCCGGTCTGTTCTGGCGTCAGGCGGACGAATTGCGATTCCCCGGGGATCCGCTCGGCGACGCTGCCGACATGCTCCTGGGTACCGCGTGGGCGACCTCGTGGTGGTGGGCGGTCGGCGGGGCCGCGCTCCTGACGACCGGGGCGATACTGGCCTCCCGCGGCCGGAACTCCGGGTGGCTGCTCGCGGGGATGGGCCTCGTCCCGCTCGTCATTCTGCCCGGCCTGACGGGCCATGCGAACAGCGCGGACGCCAGATACCTGGCTCTCGCCGCCGACGCGGTCCATGTGGTGGCGGCGGGTGCGTGGATGGGGAGTCTCGGTGTGATTCTTCTGGTCGGTCGCCAGACGCTGAGGCCGCTGATCGAGGCGTTCTCCCCGATCGCCATCGTGTCCGTGTCATTGCTCGTGATCAGCGGAGCCACTGCGAGCCTGCGGCTCACCGACTCGGTCTCCGCCTACTGGACGACGGAGTACGGGCGGATCCTGTCGCTGAAGGTCGGACTGTTCCTTGTCGTGGCCGGCCTCGGCGCCTGGAACTGGAGGAAGCGCACACCCGCGCTCGGCACGCCCGAAGGCGACGGTGCGATGGTCCGCTCCGCGACCGCCGAATTTCTCATCGCGCAGGTGGTGCTCGTGGTGACCGCGATTCTGGTCCGCACGTCACCCTGATCCGGGAGTTCGAGGAAATGCTCGCGAGATGGGGCGCCGCCTCCGGCAGGTAGTGGTGTGAGTGGGCGCTTCCGGGCGCTCACGACCAGCTGATCGAGCGGATGCGCCACGCGCCGTCGTTCCCGCGGGCAAGAATCATCAGCCGGAATCGTCCGAGAAGTCCGGAACGGGCCTTCCCTCGGCCTCGGCCGGCGTCGTCGCGACCCCGTTCATCCGGATGTCGTCGATGAGCCATTCCATCTCGGCGATCTCGCGACGCTGGGCCGCGATGATCTCATCGGCGAGTTCGCGCACCCGCGCGTCCTCGATGCCCGCCCGCTCGCTGGTGAGGATCGCGATGGAATGGTGGGGAATCATGCCCTCCATGTAGTCGACGCCGGTGACGGTCACCTGACTCCGCACGAGGAAGACGCCGGTCCCGAGCAGGAGGCCGGCGGTGATGAAGGTGGCGATGTTCGCGGCGCGATTCCGGTACATGCCGAGCATGAAGAGCATCATCACGGCCATCATCGAGCCGCCCATGATCATCGTCATGAAGAGGCGGGTCTCGCTGAACCACGCGTGGTGGAGGAGCTCGTACGAGTTCAGGTACATCAGGCCGAACATCACGACCATCGAGGTCCCGATCATGGCGAAGAAACGGACGTAGCCGGGACCGCCGTCGTGGCCGTGGGACACCGTTTCGTCGTTCGGGGTGGTGTGTGGTTCGCTCGCTCGAGGGGTGCTCATGGCGGGACTCCGCGGGATTGAGGTCGAGGATCTCCACTCCCTTGAATTTACCCGTGATCGGGGCGGTTCGCGACGGCCGGTCAGCCTCCGAGCGTCACTTCGACGACGGCCCCCCCACC
>DATFJS010000162.1:0-2885 GCA_035269045.1 Longimicrobiales bacterium
GTCCACATCCTCGGCGAGCAGCCCCCCGTCGCGGAGCTGTCCCCGACAGAGGCCCAGAACCGATTCCATCTCGTCCTGATCGAGTTCATCCGGGTCGTCGCGGATCGGCAGCACCCGCTCGTGCTCTTCCTCGACGACCTCCAGTGGAGCGATGTACCGACCCTGGCCCTGCTCCGCCGCCTCGCCACGGCCCGGGGGCTCGGCTACCTCTGCCTGGTCGGCGCATACCGCAGCAACGAGGTCGATGTCACCCACCCCCTCAGCGTCGCGCTGGACCAGGTCGCGCGCTCCCGGGAACTGCAGATCGTCGCCCTGGAGCCCCTGTCGGAGAAGGCGGTCGGCGAGCTGATCGCGGACACGCTCTCGATCGACGTCGACCCGGCGGCTCCGCTCAGCGACGTGGTGCACGCGATCTCCGGCGGCAACCCCTTCTTCATCCGCGAACTGCTCGGCAACCTGCATGAACGCGGCGCGATCTTTTTCGACGCCTCGACACACGGCTGGAGCTGGGACCTGGACGCCGTGCACTCCGCCGGGCTCGGCGACGGCGTGGTCGATCTCGTGGTGGACCAGCTGCGGACACTCGCCGAGGAGGACCAGCACGTCCTGCGGCTCGCCGCCTGCATCGGGAACCGATTCGACCTGACCACGCTCGCGGTCATTTCCGAACAATCCCCGGAAGAGGTAGCCCAGGGGCTGTCCGAGTCGCTCCGACGGAATCTCGTCGCGCCGCTCACGGACGACTACCGGTTCGTCGGGTTCGAGGAGGCGGGCACGGGCGCTGCGGCACCCGTCTACCGATTCACGCACGACCGCGTACAGGAGGCGGCCTACGCGCTGATCGGGGAGGAACTCCGGAGGTCCGTGCACCTGTCGGTGGGCCGTCTCATGCTGGCGCACGGCTCTCCGGAGGAGATTCAGGACCGACTCGTCGACATCGTCTCGCACCTCAACCAGGGCCGGGCGCTCGTCGACACACCCGAGGAGCGGCGGGAGATCGCGCTCCTGAATCTGCAGGCGGGCGAGATCGCGCAGGCGTCGGCGGCCTACGAATCGGCCCTCGGGTTTCTCGAGGTGTGCCGCGACATGCTGCCGCCGGACCCCTGGAGCTCGGCCTACGACCTTACGCTCGGGCTCGCGCGGCAGCTCCAGCGCTGTGCGTACCTCAACGGGGACCAGACCCGCGCGGACGAATGGGGCGACCAGATTCTCGAGAACGCCCGGACCACCCTCGAGCGGGCACGGGCGCTCTCCACCCGCACCCGGCAGTACGCGACCATCGGGCGGATGGCCGACTCCGTGGACTCCGCCCTGGCCGGCCTGCGCATGCTCGGGATCGAGATCGCGGAGAACCCGGACGACGAGGACATCGAAGCCGAGATCGCGCTGGTCTCCGAGAATCTCGGCGATCGGTCGGTCGCGTCGCTCGTCGACGCCCCGGAGGTCGAGAATGCCGAGGCACGGGAGGCCCTGAGGCTGCTCATGGAGGTGTTCGCGGCCGCCTTCCTCTCGGGCACCGGCAAGCTGTTTCCCTACCTGGTGCTGAAGGGCGTGAACCTCGCCCTCGTGAACGGGTCGGGACCCCAGTCGGCGTTCGCGTACGCGGCGTACGGCATGATCCTGTGCGGCTACATGGGACGCCCGGCCCTCGCCGCCGAGTACGGACAGCTCGGGGTCGAGATGAACGAGAAGTACGACGACCTCAAGCTTCGGGCCCGCATCATCTACGTGTACGCCATGTTCGTGCACCACTGGAGCCACCACTGGGCCAGCATGACCCCGTGGTTCCGGCGCGGCATCGAGGCCGGCTACCAGTCCGGCGACCTGCTCTACCTCGCCTACAGCGCCCAGGACTGCATCATCTGGGATCCCACGCTCGACCTCGAGACCGCCTCGGAAGAGCACCGGAAGTACCTGCGGATCGTGGAGGACTGCGACTACCGCGACTCGTACGACTCGGGCACGCTGTTTCTCCAGATGCAGCTGAACTTCCTGGGTCGCACGGACGGCCTCTACTCCATGAACACGGAGGACTACGACGAGCGGACGGCGGTGGAGGGGATGCGCGCCCGGGGGTTCATGACGGGCATTGCGAACTACCAGATCTACAAGGCCGAAATCCACGCCCTGTACGGCGACTGGGACGGCGCGATGGAGTTCGTGCGGCTCCAGGACGACCTGATGGACTCGTCGATGTCGCTTCCGCAGTCCGTGCGCTTCTACATGGTCGCCTTTCTCGCCAGAGCCCGGCTCTGGGGCGCGACGCCGGAGGAGGACCGGCCCGCGGTCCGGGCACGGCTGGAGCGTGATCTCGCCCTGATCGGCGGGTGGGCCGAGCACTGCCGTGAGAACTTCGAGCACCTCCGCCTCACGATGCTCGCGGAACTCGCGCGCCTGGACGGTCGGCTGGGCGCGGCGCTCGAGCACTACGAAGCCGCGGTCCGCACCGCGCGCGAGAGCGGATTCCAGCGGGACGAGGCGGTCGCCGCGGAGCTGGCCGCCCTCTGCCTCCAGTCCGCCGGACTCGAGCACGCCGCCGAGGGCTACGTGCGGCAGGCGTACAGTGCCTTCGATCGCTGGGGCGCACGCCGGAAGCTGGCCCGGATGGAGGAGCGGTGGCCGTGGCTGACCGACGCCGTCGAGGGCGGCGGGGCGGACGGGGGCTCGGACGGAGATGGGGCCGACGGCCCCGTGACGGCCACCGCGCTGGACCTCGAGTCGGTCATGAAGGCTTCCCGTGCCATCGCCGGGGAGCTCGTAGAGCAGCGACTCTGGGCCACGACGCTACGAATCCTCATGGAGAACGCGGGCGCGGAGCGGGCCTGGTTCGTCGTGCGTCGGGACGGGGGCCTGCACGTGGTGGCGGAGGCGGAGGCCGGTTCGGG
>DATFJS010000163.1:0-2064 GCA_035269045.1 Longimicrobiales bacterium
GACGTACCGATCCTCGGCCTGCCCGCTCTCGTCGTGTCCGTGACGGAGGAAGCGGTAGGCGAGCCACGGCGTGACGATGAGTGCCACGGCCAGGCTGAAGAGCATGGCGACCGTCGCCCCGACCGGCATCGGGCTCATGTACGGGCCCATCAGTCCCGACACGAAGAGCATCGGGAGCACGGCCGCGATGACGGTGAGGGTGGCGAGAACGGTCGGGTTTCCGACCTCGTCCACGGCGGCCCGGGCAGCAGCCCGGAGCGGTCGATCCTTCATCGCGAAGTGCCGCTCCATGTTCTCCGCGATGATGATGGAGTCGTCGATCACGATTCCCGTCACGAAGATCAGGGCGAACAGCGTCACGCGGTTGAGCGTGTAGCCGAAGATCTGGTAGACGAAGAGGGTGAGCGCGAAGGTCACCGGCACCGCGACCATCACGACGACGGCGCTTCGCCAGCCCATCGCGAGGGCGACCACCAGACCCACGGCGAGGATCGCCATGAGCAGGTGCTCCTGCAGCGTGACGACCTTGTCGCGCGCGGTTTCCCCGTAGTTGCGGGTGACGCGGGCGTCCACGTCGGCCGGGACCACGGTCCCGAGCAGCTCCTCCACCCGGTCTTCGAGCGCGCGCCCGAGGTCGGTGGCGTCGGCGCCGGGTCGCTTGGCCACCGCCAGGGTGACGAGCGGCGCGAACGCGAGAGCCTCGTCCGCGTCGGCCCGCACGTCGAAGGTGTAGTGGTCGACCTCGCTCGATCCATCGAAGACGTGCGCCACGTCTCCGACGGTCACCAGCGACCCGTCCCGCACGTCGAGCACCACCCCCTCGACGTCCTCGATCGTCTTCAGGAACGGCCCCGCGGTCACGCGTACCACCTCACCGTCGCGCACCAGATCGCCGGAGGTGGCCTGGACGTTGGCCTCCGCGAGGCGCTGCTGGACGATCACCGGGTCGACCCCGAGGGCCGCGAGCTGCTCGGGCCGGAGCTCGACGCGCACCTCGCGCAGATAGCCTCCGATGACGGAGACGTCACGTACTTCGGGGACCTGCTCCAGCTCGATACGAACCTCGTCCGCGATCGCGCGGAGCGTGGCTCCGTCCTGTGTGGTTCCGGCCTGCGTGGCTCCGGCCTGGCCGCCGGACCCGGGGTCGCCCGAGAGCGCGA
Organism: Longimicrobiales bacterium; assembly: GCA_035269045.1. Taxonomy (GTDB): domain Bacteria; phylum Gemmatimonadota; class Gemmatimonadetes; order Longimicrobiales; family Gaopeijiaceae; genus Gaopeijia. The sequence goes on from DATFJS010000163.1 coordinate 1,161, forward strand.
GGGTGAAGAAGGGCACGTCGTCGATCGTCACCACCTTCACGAGCGGCATCTGCATGCCCGGCGGCATCCGATCCATGTGCTCGCCGAGGGTGCTGTAGAGCCGCACGAGGCTCTCCTCCATGTCGCGCCCCACCTCGTAGCGGACGGTGACGAGACCGAAGCCCTGCTCGGCGTGGCTGTAGACGTACTCCACGCCTTCGATGCCCGAGACCACGTTCTCGATCGGCACGAGTACGCGGTTCTCGATCTCCTGAGGCTCGGCGCCCGGGAGCGGCAGGTAGATGTCGGCCAGCGGCACGACGATCTGCGGCTCCTCCTCACTCGCCATCGTGGCGAGGGTCCAGACGCCGATCCCGAGCGCCGCCGCCATGATCAGCGGCGTGAGCTTGGAGTCGAGGAAGGCGTCGGCGAGTCGCCCGGCGAGGTTGGCCTTCATCGCTCGCTCCCGGCGTCGGACGCGGCCCCGCCCGTCGGGGCGTCGGTAGCCGCTTCACCGCCGTCGACCGTCCCCGCCGCTGCCGGCGTCCAGGCACGGACGTCCGCGCTGGCGACCGGTGCGCCGTCGATCAGGTCTGCGGCGGCCTCCCGGACGACGGTCAGCGTCTCACCGGGCCCGGCGAGTACCTCGACGGCCGAGGGCGTGACACGACCGATCCGCACCCACCGCAGCCGCAGCGTGTCCGACTCCACCGTGTAGACGCCGGTCAGCTGCCCGCGCCGGATGATCGCGTCCGCGGGGATCCAGAGTCCGGACGTGCCGTCCGTGTCGAGCTCCACGCGCACGAAGGTGCCGGGGAGCAGATCTCCCTCCGGTGGCGTCATGAACTCCGCCTCGACCGGACGTCGGCGTGTGGCGGGGTCGAGGGCGGGCGCGACACGGGTCACCCGGGCCGCTGCGGACCAC
>DATFJS010000164.1:0-2543 GCA_035269045.1 Longimicrobiales bacterium
GTCCAGATCGGGCCAGCGGGCCGGGGGGATGCCCTCCTCGAGAAGCGCGAAAGCCACGGCGCGGTAGAGCGCCCCCGAATCGAGGTACCGCCAGCCGAGGCGTCGGGCGACCGCCCGTGCCGTGGTCGACTTTCCCACCCCGGCGGGCCCGTCGAGGGTGACGATGGAGCGGGAGGCATCGCCCTTCGGCGGTCCGTCGGCGTGCTCCGGACTCGAACTCGTCAGGTTCTCGTCCCACCGATTCGCGCTCACGTCGAGATCCGCTCCAGCAGCTCCCAGAACTCCGGGAAGCTGACGTCGACGCACTCCCGCCCGCGGATCCGGATGTCGTTCCCCTCTTCCGCGGCCAGCACACCGAACACCATCGCGATCCGGTGGTCGTCACGGGCGTCGACCGTGCCCTTCAGCGGCCGGTCCGTCCCCTCGACGTCGAGCCCGTCGGGGTACTCGTCGCAGACGACCCCGATCGCGCGGAGGTTGTCGACCATGGCGCGGATCCGGTCCGTTTCCTTGTGCCGCAGTTCCTCGGCTCCCCGCATCGACGTGACGCCCTCGGCTCGTACCGCCGCCGCCGCCACGGCCGGCAGTTCGTCGATCGCCCGAACCACGTCGGACCGCACGACGTCGATCGCGCGCAGCTCGCTGGGCTCGGCCGTCACGGTTCCGGTGGGCTCACCCCCCTGCTCCGACTCGACCTCCCGCGACATGCGGGCGCCCATCCGCTCGAACAGGTCGAAGCCACCCGTGCGGGTCGGATTCAATCCCACGTCGGGAATCTCGACGCCGCGTGACACGCCGAGCAGGGCCGCGAGGATCAGGAACGTGGCGGACGACGGGTCGCCCGGAATCCGGAGATCGAGCGGGGGAATCCGATCGGGCGGATCCCGCAGCTCGACGCGGACGCCCTCGCCACGGACGTGTCGAAGCACACGTGCGCCGAGGGCCTCGAACATCCGCTCCGTGTGATCGCGGGATTTCCCGGGCTCCGTGAGCTGGACGGGTACGCCTCCGGTGAGACCCGCCAGGAGGAGCGCGCTCTTCACCTGGGCGCTCGCCACGGGGAGATCGAGATCGACGGCCTTCAGACCTCCCCCGGTCACCTGGACCGGAAGGCGTCCGTCCGTCTCGAGGAACTCGAACCGGGCTCCCATCGCGCCCACGGGGTCCGTGATGCGCTTCATCGGGCGGCTCCGCAGAGACGCGTCCCCGGTCACCACGGCGGTCAGATCGCACCCCGCGAGTGCGCCGAGCAGGAGACGTGATCCAGTCCCGGAGTTGCCCAGGTCGAGCGGGGCCCCGGGCGACGTCCATCCCCGAAGGCCACGCCCCGTCACCCGCATCTCGGACCCGTCGGCGGGAAGTTCGGACATCTCCACGCCCAGCGCGGCCACCGCACCGGCCGTTGATCGAGGGTCGGCGCTGGGAAGGAGACCCGTGAGCCGGCTCTCCCCGTCCGCGAGACCCGCGAGAATGAGAGCACGCTGGGTGAGGGACTTGTCCCCCGGCACTCGGACTCGAATCATCGGTCTCGCCTCCAGACGCCCGCTCGCGCGAGGCGGTCCAGCGGTATCTCCGTCTCCCCCTGCTCGAGCGCCGACGCATCTTCCTCGAGCCGACGCGCGAGCGCACGGAGGTCCGCCACGAGTGCAGGCCGTGCGTGATCGAACAGGTCCCTCCACATCGCGACCGAGCTGGCCGCGAGACGTGTGGTGTCCCGCCCGCCGGGACCGAGCGCGTCGACCGGAAGTCCCGACGCGGCGATGGTGTCCGCCAGCGCCGTCGCGACCATCTGCGGAAGATGGCTGACGGTGGCCATCCGGTCGTCGTGGTCGTCGGGGTCGACCCACTCCGGCCTGGCGCCGAGCCGGGTCCAGAACCGTGCGGCGGCATCCCGCACCTCGGGCGACACCGCCTCGTCGGCCGACAGGAACACCGCGGCCCCCTCGTATAGATCGCCGCGGGACGCCCCGAACCCCGTGCGCTCACTGCCGACCATGGGATGCGCGCTCACCCAGCGATCCGCGAGGGACGCTCCACGGGCCGCCGCGAGGGCCGGCGCCTGGAGGCTCGCGACGTCCATCACGAGGGCGCTCGCCGGGGCAGACCCGACCACCGTGGCCGCCAACTCGGGGAGTGTCGACAGCGGCGTGGCGAGCACGACGGTGTCGGCGCCACCGAGAGTGTCGGCGAGACCGTCCCCGATCGTCACGCCGTCCGTGGTCGCCGCCGCCCGGTCGGACGCGTCCGCGGCCCATCCGACGACGGATGCGGGTGCCCCCGCATCCCGGGTGCCTGCACCTCCGAACGCCCGGGCCAGCGAGCCCCCCATGACGCCGAGTCCGACCATCGCGATTCTCACCCCCTCCCCTTCACCGGTTCGTCCTCGTCCCGGTAGCCGATCTCGATCACCATGCCGTCGTGGGCGATGCGGGTGCCGGGGCGGATCGCGACGGCCTCGTCGCGCAGCCGGTCCGGTCCGTCCGCATGCCGCGCCGAGATGTGCGTCAGAACCAGTCGCCGCACCCCCGCCTCGAGTCCGACCC
>DATFJS010000165.1:0-2676 GCA_035269045.1 Longimicrobiales bacterium
AGCGGAGACCGAGCGCCTGGTGAACATGGAGGACGAGCTGCACGAACGGGTCGTCGGCCAGCACGACGCCATCACGGCCATCAGCCGTGCGATCCGGCGGAGCCGTGCCGGCCTCAAGGATCCGAATCGTCCCATCGGTTCGTTCATCTTCTCGGGCCCGACCGGTGTCGGAAAGACGGAGCTCGCGCGTGCGCTCGCGGAGTTCCTGTTCGCCGACCGCGACGCGCTGATCCGCGTCGACATGAGCGAGTACATGGAGAAGTTCTCCGTGTCCCGCCTGATCGGGGCGCCTCCCGGATACGTGGGCTACGAGGATTCCGGTGCGTTGACGAAGGCCGTGCGTCGTCGTCCGTACTCGGTGGTGCTGCTCGACGAGGTCGAGAAGGCCCACCCCGACGTCTTCAACATCCTTCTCCAGGTCCTCGACGAGGGGCACCTGACCGACAACTACGGACGCGTGATCGACTTCAAGAACACCGTCCTGATCATGACCTCGAACCTGGGCGCCCGGGACATCTCGAAGGGCGGGGGCCTCGGCTTCCAGTCGGCGGACCCCCAGTCGAGCTACGAGATCATGCAGACCAAGGTGCGCGACGAGATCGAGCGCGCCTTCAACCCGGAGTTCCTCAACCGGGTGGACGACACGATCGTCTTCCATCCGCTCTCCCGCGACCAGATCGGCGAGATCGTGCACATCCTGCTGAAGGATGTACGCGCCCGCCTGGCCGAGGAGGAGATGACGATCACGCTCACCGACGACGCGATCGAGTTCCTCGTCGACAAGGGGTACGACGAGAAGTACGGCGCTCGACCGCTCAAGCGGGCGATCCAGCGGTATCTCGAGGATCCGCTGTCGGAGCGGATCCTCGTGTCGGACTTCACCGCGGGTGACGAGATCGAAGTGGATCGGGCGGACGACGGCGAGGGTCTGTCCCTTCGAGCCGGATCGACGACGACACGTACGTGATTTCAGGCGGGGGGATGATGAGGGGGATGAAGGCGACGGTCGTCGCGTGCGCGGCGGTCTGCGCGCTCTGGGGAGCCGGACCCGTCGAGGCGCAGGTGGCGCAGGGCCAGGCCCCGGCGAACCGCCTCGTCGTCGATTCGGTCGCGATCACGGGGGCGCAGCGCGTCACCCGGTCGTCGGTGGTCGGCGCGCTCGGCTTCGTGGCCGGGGACACCATCGTGCTGCAGGACGTCCAGCGTGCGCAGAAGCGGCTCTGGGAGTCCGGGCAGTTCACCGACGTCCAGGTCTATGCGCGTGGAACCGGGGCTCCGGGAGATCCCGCGGTCGTGGAGGTGGTCCTCGCGGAGGCCCCGCTCGTCCGGCGCATCGACGTACGTGGACTCGAACGCGCGGACCGCGACGTCGTGCAGGATTCCACGAACCTGGTCACCAACCAGCCTTTCCGGGTCCAGGAGCTGACGATCGCGGAACGCGCGATTCGGAATGCCCTCTCGGAGAACGGAATCCCCTTCGCCCGCATCGACAGCCGGACCGAACCGGTGCCCGACACGGACAACGTCGTCGACGTCGTCATCGAGGTGGACGAGGGGGAGCGCATCGCGATCGCCGAGTGGGTGATCGAGGGCAACGAGCGGATCTCCGACGACGAGATCGTGTCGGCGGTTTCGCAGAAGCCGGAGGGCTTCCTCTGGCGTCGTACAGGTACCTTCGAGCAGGACGCCTACGAGGCGGACCTGGCCGGGTCGATCCCGCGCCTCTACCTGTCGCGCGGCTTCCTCGACTTCGAGCTCGTCTCCGACACCGTCATCGTCGACCCGAACACCGGAAAGGCGCGTGTCGAACTGTACGTCGACGAAGGCCCGCAGTACCGGGTCGCGCAGCTCTCCATCGCGGGGAACCGCGAGTTCGAGGACGAGCAGCTCGAGGACTTCCTGCTGCCCGAGGAGGGAGGCCTGTTCCGCACCATCGGGCTGACCGGCGACGCCGCGGACGAGGAACGATTCGGTCGCGTGTTCGACGCGATCGCCTTCGAGAACGTGACGGGACCTCAGGGGCAGATCTCGTCGCTGTACGCGAACGAGGGCTACATCTTCGCCGACGTCGCGGGAACCGTGGAGAAGCTGCCGCCGCCCGAAGAGGGGGGGGACCCCCGCGTGGCGCTGGACGTGATCATCACGGAGCGCTCGCCCGCCTTCATCGACGAGGTGCGGATCGTCGGCAACGAGTACACGTACGACCGGGTCATCCGCGAACGGATCACGGTGCTGCCCGGCGACGTCTACTCCCAGGACCGAATCATCCAGAGCGTCCAGGCCATCGACGGACTCGGATTCTTCGAGCCGCTCCAGCCGGGGCCCGAGCTGGTCCAGGTCGATCCCGAGACGGGCGAGGTGGACGTCACCTTCCGGGTCCAGGAACGCCAGACCGGCACCCTCAACTTCGGTACGTCCGTGGGTGGCGGCATCGGCCTCTCGGGCTTCATCGGGTACGATCAGCCGAACCTGTTCGGACAGGCGAAGTCGGGCTCGGTGCGGTGGGACTTCGGCCGGTTCGTGAACAGCTTCACGCTGAGTTTCACCGACCCGGCGCTCTTCCAGAGCCGGACCAGCGGAACGGTCTCGCTGTTCAATTCGCGGGACCGGTTCTTCCAGTTCTCGTCGGGTCGTCGCCGCCGTGTCGGGGGATCGGTGCGGTTCGGATTCCCCTTC
>DATFJS010000166.1:0-7027 GCA_035269045.1 Longimicrobiales bacterium
CACAGCTCCGTCAGGATCCGTCGCGCCGCCTCGTCCAGCGCCAGAACCGACCCGAGGGTTTCGGAGATCGAGTAGAGGAGGTTGATCTCCTCGTACCGCTCGGAGAGCTCGTGCGTGAAGAAGCCCACCTCGTGAACGAACTCGAGCGAGCGGGACACGGAGCTGACGGCCAGGACCGCGAGGTCACCGGGGTCCGAGCCGTCACGGGTCCCGACTTCCAGCCGATACGACCGACCCGGGCGGCCGCGGAGCGCCGCTTCCCGTCCTCCCACCAGCGGTGCCGCCTGCTCGTTGGGCCACAGGCAGAAGGGGCCGTACTCGTCGTCGACCCAGAGTCTCAGGTCGAGAGAAAGGTGATCCGCCAGATCCTTGAGCGTGTCTCGGACGGTCGGTGCCAGTCCGGTCCGCCGCAGCGGACCCACGCTCATGCGGCGGCGGCGATCATGCGGAGGCAACCTCGTCGAGCGGCGCGGGCGTCTCCAGGTGGAGCACCAGGGTTACCGAGTTGCCCGCGTCGTTGAAGTACACCTCGTCCATCAGCTTCCGCATGAGGAAGAGTCCCCGGCCACCGGGTCGCTGGATGTTCTCCGGCATGGTGGGATCCGGGACCTCCTCCGGATCGAAGCCGTTCCCCTCGTCCGTCACCCGCGCCTCGATGGCGTGGGAGAGGATGGCGATCTCGAGCCGGATGCACTTCTCCGGGTCCTCGCGGTTGCCGTAGAACACGGCGTTCGCGAGCGCCTCCATGAGACCGACACGGAAATTCAGCTCGAGCCTCCGCCGGCAGCAGTCGCTGTTCTCACACCGACGTACCACCAGCTCGACCGCGTGCTCGATCGCACTCGGGTCGCTGGGGATCTCGAGAACGAGGTCGTTGCGCATCGGCGGATCAGAATCCTTCGAGCGCTTCGGCCTTGTCGTCCGCGATCCGGAAGAGCGTGTCGAGCTTGGTGAGCTCGAACAGCGTCCGGAGATCCTCGTTCAGGCTCGAGAGGCGCAGCTCCCCGCCCTTTTCGCGGATCTTCTTGGAGAGGCTCACGAGCACCCCGAGCCCGGAGGAGTCGATATACCCGGTCTCGGAAAAGTCGATGACGAACTTCCGGGCGCCGTTCTCCAGATCTTCGAGGACCTTCTGCTTGAGCTCCTGTCGGTTGCCGACGATGAGCTGCCCTTCGACCTCGACGACGGTGACGTCGCCCTGATTCGACACGGTGAACCCCATTCTTCCTCCGAAAGGGTCGTGCTTCGAAAGTGCGCGGCGGGTGGTCACGGACCGACCCGCTCGCTGGACTACTGACGATATCCTGAAACGGCGGGAGGGATCAAGGCCACTCCCACCGGCCCGGATCGATGAGCCGTACCCCTGAACATATGTTCATCTTCGGTATCACGCACGGGATCGGGGCGCGAGCGCGGCCTACGGCGCGGCGAGGAGCGCCGTGACGCATGCCGCGTCGATGATCTCGGGCACCCGTGCGCCCCGGCTCAGGTCGTTCACCGGTCGCCGCAGTCCCTGCAGGACGGGACCGATCGCCTGCGCACCCGCGAGGCGCTCGACGAGTTTGTAGCCGATGTTGGCGGCGTCGAGGTCGGGGAAGACCAGCACGTTCGCGCGGCCGGCCACATCCGAGCCGGGCGCCTTCCGGGCACCCACGGCGGGCACGAGCGCCGCGTCGACCTGAAGCTCTCCGTCCGCCGGTACGTCGGGCATGCGGGCCCGGAAGAGCTCGAGGGCCTCCCGCGTCCGGGTGACCGACGGCCCCTCGGCGCTACCCCGTGTCGAGTAGGACAGGAACGCGACCCGGGGCTCGTCCCCGACGATGGCCCGTCGGGCGCGTGCCGCGCTCTCGGCGATCTGTGCCAGCTGATCCGCGCTCGGCTCCGGCACCACCGCACAGTCGGTGAACGTCAGGGTCGTCTCTCCCGTGGCCCCGGGGCGCACGAGGGTCATGTAGAAGGCCGACGAGACCGTCTCGATGCCGTCCGCGGGTCCGACCGTCTGCAAGGCGGCCCGAAGAACGTCGGCCGTGGTGTGTACGGCCCCCGCGACCACTCCGTCGACCCGTCCCGCGCGCAGCCCGAGGGTTGAGCAGATCAGCGGCGTCGCCGCGGCGCCCCGCGCCTCCTCTTCGGATATCCGGTCACCGCGGAGGCCCCGCAGGACCTGAACGTTGGCATCGAGATCGGCCACGGGATCGATGATCTCGAGGGCGTCCGCCTCGATGTCCGATACCCCGGCGCCCGCGAGCGCCGCGCGGACGGCCGTGGGGTCTCCGAAGAGCACCGGGTGCATGATCTCGGCGGCCGCGAGTTCCGCCGCCGCCACCGCCACCCTCGGATCCGTGGCCTCGGGGAGCGCGATCCGCCGGGGATGCGCGGCGGCCCGGCGACGGAGATCGTCCCTGAACGTCCGCCCGTCCGGTTCGATCACGTGTCGAACCGGTCCCGGAGACGAGCCAGCACCGGGGAGGACACGAAAGACGATACATCCCCCCCGAGGCGGGCCGCCTCTCGGACGAGCGATGCGGAGAGGAAGGAGTACTGCACGTCCGGGACGAAGAAGACCGTCTCGAAGTCGCCCTGCAGTTCCTGGTTCATCTGGGCCATCTGCAGCTCGTACTCGAAGTCCGACACGGCCCGGAGTCCCCGCACCACGATCCCCGCACCCTCGGCGCGACAGAAGTCCACCAGCAGGCCCTCGAACGCCGCGACACGGATCCCGTCGTCCTCGGCGAACACCTCGCGGAGGACCTCCACGCGCTCCTCGACCTCGAACAGCCCCTGCTTCCGCTGGGTCGCGGTGTGGGCCACGGCGATCACGAGTTCGTCGGCGATCCGCAGAGAGCGGCGAGCGATGTCCTCGTGGCCCTTCGTCACGGGGTCGAAGGAACCGGGATAGACGGCGATCAGGGGGCGGTCGACACTCATGCGTCGCTCGGGGTGGTCAGGGTCGTGATCGTCGTTCCACCGTAGGCGCGCGCACGCCGCACCAGCGGGGACTCGACGGAATCCGATGAACGATGCTCGAGCCAGAGTTCCCCGGCAAATGGCCGCGTCTCCCACTGCCGGACCAGTCGGGCCGCGAGATCGGTGTCGTAGGGCGGATCGGCGAGCGCAAGGTCGGCAACGGCGGGTTCGTCACGCTCACCCGCGGGCTCGAACGCCCCGCGCAGCCACTCGATCGCGTCGGCGCGCACCACCGTCACCCGGGAGGCATCCACACCCACGAGGTCCAGGTTCGCCCGCAGCACCTCGAGCGAGGCGGGGCTGGCATCCACGAAGGTGACGTGGGCCGCACCCCGGCTGAGGCACTCCAGTCCGAGCGCACCCGATCCCGCGCACAGGTCGAGGACCCGGACTCCGTCGAAGCGTCCGCCCATCGCCGACATCCACGCCTCCCGCACGCGATCCGCCGTCGGGCGGATCCGGTCACCCTCGAGCTCGACCAGCCGTCGACCGCGCCACGTGCCGCCGACGATCCTCACGACGCCCCGCCCTTCACGACGCCACCTCCACCTCGCCGCCGGCGGGTCGCAGGTCGAGGAGCTTCATCTGTGCGGATCGGCGACCCCGCCACTCGTTCACCGTCAGCTGGTACACGACGTCGACCCGCCGGTCGGTCAGGTCCGCCGGTGGATGGCGATCGACGAGGCCGAACCCGATCGCCTCGACGGTCGAGCCTCCCGCGTCCAGGCGCAGCTTGAGGTGGCCGGTACCGACCTCCCGCGCCTCCCGGACGCGGACGTCGCGCGACAGGAAGACCGGACGGGGATTGCCGATCCCGTGCGGACCGAGCCACTGCGCTCGGTCGGCGAGCTCGAGATCGGCGTCGGCGGGATCGAGCTCGAGGTCGATGCGGATCTGCGGCCGGAGATCGACGTCGGCCAGACGACGGCGAGCGATGTCGGCGAATCCGGACCGGAAGTCCTCCAGCCGACCGCGTTCGACCTCCAGGCCGGCCGCCTGAGCGTGGCCGCCGAAGCGCACCAGGCGATCGGACACCTCGCCGATGGCGTCGTGCAGGTGGAAGCCGGGAATCGACCGCGCGCTCCCCCTGCCCCGCTCTCCGTCCATCGCCACCAGGACGACCGGACGGTGAATCCGCTCGACCACCCGCGAGGCGACGATTCCGATCACCCCCGGGTGCCATCCCTCGCCCGCGAGCACGACGCCGAAGTCCTCCTCCGGATTCCATCTCCGGGCGAGCAGTTCCAGCGCCTCGTCCAGCGTCCGGCGATCCTCTTCGCGCCGGCTGCGGTTCAGGTCGTCGAGGCGTCTGGCGAGCTCGCGCGCCTCGTCTCGGGAGTCGGTGAGCAGAAGCCGGAGCGCGTCGCCCGCGTCGCCCATCCGTCCCACCGCGTTGATCCGGGGGGCCAGTACGAACCCGACCCGCCCCTCCGGGACGGCGGGCGCCTCGTGGACGACGTCCGACGGCGTGGCCAGCTCGCACACCTCGAGCAGCGCCCGGAGTCCGACCCGGGAGGTCCGGCCCAGGGCGCGCAGGCCGATGCGCACCATCGCGCGATTCGGGCCCTCGAGCGGTACGAGGTCCGCCACGGTGGCGAGCGCGACGAGGTCCAGGTCGGGCAGGAGCGATTCACGGGGGTGCCCCGCGGCACTGGCCAGATGGGACACCAGCGCAAAGGCCACACCTGCACCGCAGAGCATGCCGTACCCGGAGTCGTCGTCGACCCGGTTCGGGTTCACGACGGCGTGGGCGGGCGGCAGGGAATCGGACGGGGTGTGATGATCCGTGACGATGACGTCCAGGCCCGACTCCACCGCGTGCCTGACCGCCTCGTGCGCGACGATCCCGCAGTCGACGGTGACGAGGACACCGGCACCCGCCTCCCGGGCCCGATCCACCCCCGCGACGGTCAGGTCGTATCCGTCTCGGATCCGGTGGGGCACGAAGGGGTGCACCACGGCACCGAGCCTGCGGAGCCAGTGGGTGAGGAGCGCGGTCGCGCAGACGCCGTCCACGTCGTAGTCGCCGTGCACGAAGATCGGCTCGCCGACGTCGATCGCGTCACGGATACGTGCGGCCGCACGCGCCAGGTCCCGGATCCTCGTCGGATCGGGAAGGTGATCCGCGAGGGGGCGCAGGTGGGCGCGGGCGGCGGGCGGCGTCCCGTGGCCCCGCTGCACCAGGACGGCGCAGAGAGGTTCCGGAAGGCGGGTCGCCTCCGCAAGCCGCCGGGCATCACCCCGGTCGGGACCGGGGCGGAGGATCCAGCGAGGTGCGGGCGGCCGGAGCGGGGCTCCGGGACCGTCCGTCACGCCTCCGGCTTGTCCGGGTCGTCGCCCTCTTCGATCTCCGGCGCCACGGCGGCGGCATCGACCGGCTCCGGCGTCGTGGTCCCGGTGGGCGCGTCGTCCGCGTCCTCCGAGTCCGAATCGTCGTCACCGGATGCCGTCGACTCGGTCGCATCGTCGGACGCGTCGGACTCCCCCGTCTCGGAGGCCCCGGCGTCCCGCGCGACGTCGCCCTCGGCCGAGTCGTCGTCGTCGTCCTCGCCCTCCTTCTCCTCCACCGGAATCGGCGCGGAGAGGATCACGCCGCATCCCTCGCAGCGGTACAGCGACTCGCCACTGCTGATCTCCTGCTGGAGTTGCAGCGGGATCATCGAGAAGCAGTTCCCGCAGGCGCCGTCCTCCGTCAGGGCGGCCAGCGCCGCACGGCCTCGATTGCCACGGATCGCGTCGTACACCCGGAGCTCCTCCGGATCGACCTCCTTCGCGGCCTCGGCGCGCTCGGTCTCCATCGCCTCGACCTCGGCGAGGAGTGCGTTCCGCTCCTCCACGAGTGCCTCGCGGCGGGGGCCGACCTCCTCCTGCGCCTGCTCGAGCAGATCGACCTGCTCCTCGAGATCCAGCTCCATGCGGCGAATCTGATCGAGAAGTCCGAGCGCCTCGGTCTCCTCGGCGTCGAGCGCACGCTGCACCATGTCGAGCTCGGCATTCACCGCCGCCTCCTCCCGGACGTTGCGCACCTGGGTGAGACGCTCCTTGAGCTTCTCCTCCCGGGATCGCTTCTCCTTGGTGGACAGCTCGAGGCGACGCTCGTCCATCCGCATCTCCTTGATGCGGCTGCGCGTCTTCTCGACGAGCTGCTCGAGCTCGAGCGCCGGCTCCTCCACTTCGAGGATGCGAGGCTCGTACGCGCTGGCTTCGTCGCGCTTGCGGGAAATCTCGAGATCGAGAGCCTGAAGCTCCCGGAGGGCCGATCGGGTCTGTTCCGTCATTATGCGTCGTGGTGGTGTGAGCCGCGGGTGTAACGCCGCGCGTAGGAGCCTCCCGGGCGTCCCAGGGCACGCAATTCCGCGCCGAGGTCCTGCTTCTCCCGAATCAGCTCGAGCTTCTCCTCGTTGTCCGTCGTGGCCTCGATCCGGCCCTGGAGCATGTCGATGCGTCGGGCGATCCGCATGCCTTCGAGGGTCATGAGCGCCTCGTCGAACTCCCGACCGCCGTGGGCAAGCTGATCTTCGTCGACCGGCTCCGCCAGCAGTGCTTCCAGACGGGGCTCGGCCCGAGGGTCGAATTCCTCGGGCGGCCGGTCGAGATCGGGATCATCGACGAACGCTTGGAAGATGGCCCGATCCACCTCGTCCTTGAAGTCCTCGGGTCCGATCCGCATGAGCGCCTTCTCCACCAGTTCGTGTCGGCGCTCCCGGTCGCGGGCCATCACGCGAAGCAGACTCCACTCCGGCCCGAGCTGCGGTCTGCGGTCCAGTGGACGACGCCTGGGCTCGGCGCGGACCGTGCGCTGCGGCCCCGGACCCGACCTGCCGGAGCCGCGGTCGCGGGCGCGGGCGAGCTCCTGCTCGAGTGTCTCTCTCCGGACACCCGTGCGGTCCGACACCTGGTCGATGTAGATGTCCCGAAGCGTCTGGTCGGAGGTGGCCCGAAGCGTCGGCAGAAGCCGGTCGACCGCGTCCCGTCGCCCGTCGATCGACTCGAAGTAGCCCCGCTCCTCGAGGATCTGGAGCTTCCGGTCGAGGATGTCCACCGCGTCGTCGAGGTAGCT
>DATFJS010000167.1:0-2443 GCA_035269045.1 Longimicrobiales bacterium
CGGGCTCCGGCCTACGTCCTCGCGGGCAACGTGGCTGCGGCCCACGCCTTCGTCCGGATGCTCAGAGGCGAGCGCGACGCGCTGTGGGAGCCCACGCGACGAGGTCCCGCCTCCTCCACCTGAGCTCGGGACCTACCTCCAGACCTTCCTGAACACCACGACCGGAACGGTCTTGGCCATGATCACGAGGTCCTCGACGGCCGAACGGCGATCGATGTATTCGAGATCGAGTTCCACCTTCTTGCGCACGTCGTCCAGGCTCTCGTCGTATCCGTGATTGACCTGCGCCCACCCGGTGATTCCCGGGAGAACCTTCTGACGGTCGCGATAGCCCTGAACCTCCTCCGAGAGGTCGACGAAGATCTCGGGCTGCTCGGGACGCGGGCCCACGATGTTCATGTCGCCCTTGAGCACGTTGAACAGCTGCGGCAGCTCGTCGAGGCGCGTGGCCCGGAGAAAGCTCCCGATCGGCGTGATGCGCGGGTCGTCACGCGTTGCCCAGACCTGGGCCCCCTCGCCGTCGAGCGTCTCCGTCTGGAAACAGCGCATGGTGCGGAACTTGTAGATCGTGAAGACACGACCACCCGTATCCCGCCTGCTCCGGCGGTCCTGTCCGTCCCACGGACCGGCGCGACGGCGACGGTTCAGCCCCACACGCGGCTGGGTGTAGATGACCGGGCCCCGCGAGGTGAGCTTCACCAGAAGCGCGACCACCAGCATCAGCGGAGCGGTGAGCACGATCGCCACGGAGGCGACGAGGACGTTCACCGCACGACGGATCTTCTCCGGGCCGGTGCGACGCCGCGTACGGCGACGCTCGTACCCGGCGGGCAGAGTGCGCGGCGGGACCGGGAAGGTCTCGAGCCGTGGGTCGGTGGTGATTTCTCGTAGCTGCACGTTTCTCGCTGCCTGGTACGGGTCGCTTGAACTCGACGAAGCAGAGTTGCAAGTACCGTACACAGTGTGCCCCATCCGCCCACGATCTCTGTAAGTTGTTTTATGCAATGGATTTACGAAATCCGAGACAATGCGGGTGCGACAAGGATCGGGTAAAGATGTGTGGTCGAGGAAACACGGTGTTGAGCCCGCGCCACAGCGGGCGTACAGGTATCTACCCCGGTACTCGGCAGATGACGCATCGGCATCGGGAACACCACGGGACTCGTCATCCGACCGGGTAGGCTTCGAGCCGAAAGAAGAAGCGCGTCCCCTCCCCCGGCCCGGTCTCCACCTCGAGCTCCGAACCCATCTGTCGGAGATACCTCTGACAGATGGAGAGTCCCAGTCCGCTAGCGGAGAAGTGGTGGCCCCCGTCACGGCCGCGTCGCCGGAACGGTAGAAGCAGCTCCTCCAGCTGCTTCTCGTCGATCCCGCGACCCGTGTCCTCCACGTAGAATTCAGCCACCGCTCCACGGATGCGCCGCATTCCGATTTCCACGAATCCCGTCTCGGTGAACTTCAGCGCGTTGGTGGCGAGATTGAGCAGTACGCGAGAAAGCGCGGAGGGGTGACCCGTCCAGCGCGCATCGGCATCCGCATGAATTCGCAGATCGAGGCCCTTTTCCTCCGCCATCGGGTGCACGAGCGTCACGACACCCTCGAGCACCTCGGCGACCCAGAAGTCCGTGGCGTCCTGCGGGTCCACGAGATCCTGTTCGTCGACGGCCATCTCCACGACGTCGGAGACGACCGAGCTGAGCCCCAGCGCCGAGATGTAGATGAGGGAGAGCTGACGGTGCTGGACGTCTGTCAACGCGCCCGTGTCGCCGTTCTGGATGGTCTCGCTCAGGAACATGATCGAGGTGAGCGGTGACCGGAGATCGTGGGCGAGCTCCACCACGAGTTCGAGCGCGTCCGGGCGGGAAAGCCACGACCTCAGATCGGGCTCCGAGCCGGCATCCGCCCCCGACCGCCAGGTTCGTTCGAGCCGCTCCAGTGCGCGAACGGCGCTCAGCACCGTGCCCGGCGAGTGCACCTCGTCGCGCAGGATCTCCGCGCGGAGCAGCCCCACGAGGGGAACGGCCGTGGATGGGAGGGCCGACACGAGCCGCGCGGGGTCTTCGCCCTGCAGCAGCCGCTTGAGCGCATCGCGCAGAGCCTCCGCTTCGAGCAGGACGTGCTCGTCGGGCCCGCGCGCCGAGTCCGGCGTCGACTGCACCGCCTGGAGCACACGCCTCAGCACCCTCCGGGTCGCCTCGGCAACGACCGCCACGGAGTCGTGGGGGTCGGGGGAAGACGAGTCCGCGATGTGGTCGGCCATTAGGGCCTGTTCACGCTACGGGGATGTGCTCTGCCGGAGTCCATGTTTTCGTCTCGCAAGACCGAGCGAGCGACGTGTAGCGTCGCTACATGAGTGAGCGAGAACGCCGCGAGGCGGAAACATGGCCCGGTCCGAAGGATTGCGGCTGAACAGGCCCCACTCGGCGTTGCTCGTCGCTCATTT
>DATFJS010000168.1:0-3882 GCA_035269045.1 Longimicrobiales bacterium
CCGCCGCCGATGAAGCCGATGCCGGTCATCAATCCGGACACCAGCCGCGCATTGGCGTTGGGGTCGTCCGCCGCCACCTCCAGGCCCACGAGCAGGAAGCCGCAGCTGGCGATCGAGACGAGCGGAAGTGTCCGGAGCCCGATCATGCTGCGTTCCCGGTGCCAGGCGATCGGGAGGGCGAGCACCCACGAGATCATCAGCCAGAGCAGGGCGCTCCACACCGAGTCCGGACTCATGCCTCGATCTCCTCGAAGACCCCCGTGTCACGATTCTTCCGGACCTTGTCCCAGTCGAATACGCGGCCGTTCATCGTGATGTAGACGCCGGGGGGCAGGATCTGCACGGCGGTCAGGGCGCCACCGAGGTTGAACAGGCCGTCCGAGCTTCCGAAGGCGATCGGAATCATGGCGCCGGTCAGCACGACGGACTTTCCAAGATCGGCTTCGGCGATCGTGCGGGCGGTGTCCACCATGGTGTCGGTGCCGTGAGTGATGACGATCTGGTCCTCCGCGACCTCGCGGCACTGACGCGCGATCAGCTCGCGATCCGACTCTCCCATGTCGAGGGAGTCGACCATCATGAGGGTCCGCACCTCGACATCGAGGCGACACCGCCCCATGTCGAGCATGTCGACGAGGTGGGTGTCGGCGAAATACAGCCGCCCCCGGATCTCGTCGTATTCCTTGTCGAAGGTGCCGCCGGTCACGAAGAGTCGAATTGCCATGCGGGAAAGATAATGGCCGAGGCGCGGGTGTCGTGGGAGGTGCGCTCGTGCGACCTTGCTGCGCCATGCCGATCGAACCCTTCCATCTCGAGCGATACTTCGCCGATTTCGAGTTCGAGACGCCGATCCTCCTCGGCGCCTCCGACTGCGAGACGATGTCGGTGGGGGAACTGCTCGACCTCGACCCGTCCGCGCGCGACCGCTTCGAGCGGATGCGCCTCGGGTACACGCACAGCGAGGGGGACGCGGAGCTGCGGCGTACGATCGCGGACGGGTACGCCGGCGCCGTCGGACCCGACGACATCCTCGTGCACGCGGCGGGCGTCGAGGTCATCACGACGCTGATGATGGCGACGCTGGAGCCGGGCGATCGAGCCCTCGTGCAGATGCCCTGCTATCAGGTGCTCCGGACCGCCCCGGTCATCGCGGGGGCCCGGGTGGATCGGCTGGAGACCGATCCCGATGACGGATGGAGCGTCACGGCCGACGCGGTCGCCGAGGGGCTCACGCCCGACACCCGACTGGTGGCGCTGAACTCGCCCCACAACCCGACCGGCCGGACGATCCCGCGCGGGAAGCTCCAGCGGATCGCGGACCTCTGCGGCGAACGGGGGATCATCCTGCTCGTCGACGAGGCCTACCGCGGCACCCGCCACGAGGGCCCCGTGGACGAATTCTCCGCGTCGGAGCTCGGCGAGCACGTCGTGACCCTCGGGCTGGTTTCCAAGGGATACGGGCTGCCGGGCCTGCGGCTCGGATGGCTGGTCTGCCGCGATCCCGCCCTGCGCGCGGCCGTCGAGCGGGTCAAGGACTACACGACCATCTGCGCGCCGGCGCCCTCCGAGTTCCTCGCCACGATCGCGATCCGGAACCGGGACGCGATCCTCTCGGCCACGCGGGCGCGCCTGCGGGCGCACCTCGATCTGCTCACGCCGGTGCTGACCGGGCGCCCCGACCTGTTCGGCTGGGTCCGACCGGACGCCGGCCCGATCACCTTCCCGACGCTCCGCCCCGAGGCCGTCCTGGCGATCACGGGCGGCGATGTGGACGACCGCGCCGTCGCGGAGCGGGTCCGGACGGAGGCGGGGGTGCTCGTGATCCCCGGGTCGCTGTTCGACGCACCGGTGCCGGCGCTCCGGATCGGATTCGGCCGCGCGAACTTCCCCGAGGGACTCGATCGGTTCGCGATGTGGCTGGACGCGGTCTCCGCGGCATGACGGATTTCGCATGCACGCCGGACGGCACCTGCGCGACGGACGGCACCTGATGGACTGGCTCCTGCCGCAGGCGACGCTGGGACCCGGCAGCTGGGCCGCACTCGCGGCCGTGGGGTTCGTCGCCGGCGTGATCAACGCGCTCGCCGGCGGTGGTTCGGTGATCACGCTCCCGACGCTCATCTTCTTCGGCCTCCCCGCGGGCGTCGCCAACGGGACCAACCGCGTGGCGATCCTCATCCAGAACGTGGGGGCGGTGCGAAGCTTCAACCGGCACGGGCGCCTCGACTGGGACTGGCTGAAGCTGGCGGCGCCCTCCGCGATCATCGGGGCGGTGCTCGGAATGTGGATCGCGGTGAACACCGGCGACGCCGATCTCCAGCGTGTCCTGGCCATCATGATGCTGTTCATCGCGGGGTGGATGGTGTGGAGTCCCGTGTCACCACCGCTGGACGGAACGGCGCCAGTGCCCACGCGGCCGTGGCGCCGTTGGCTGTTCATCCTCGGGTTCTTCGGTGCCGGACTCTACGGAGGATTCATCCAGGCGGGCTCCGGGTTCATCCTTCTCGCCCTCGCCACCACCGCCGGCCTCGACTACATCCGGTCGAACGCCCTGAAGCTGGCCCTCATCCTCTGCTTCACGCCGCTCGCGCTCATCGGATTCGCGAGTCAGGGACTGGTCGACTGGGCGAGCGGTCTCGCGCTCGCTGCGGGAAACCTCACCGGCGCGCTGATCGGGGTGAAGATCGCGGTCAGGAAGGGGAGTGCGTGGGTGCGGCGCTTCGTGGTGGTGCTCGTGGTCGTGTTCGCCGTCGTGCTCTGGTTCCGGGCCTGATGGCGGGTCGGCATCGCCCGCTGAACGCACTGCAGACGCCTAGAGCCCGACGAGCCCCAGCATCGCGCGCAACGCCGTCCAGGCCAGCCACCCCGCGCCGAGTGTCAGGCCCGCCGCCCCGACCAGCACCGCGGTCGCCAGCGCTCGGCTCTCCGATCTGAGACGATCCGGCTCGGCGACGTGTCGCTCGAGCAGTCGCAGGTTCCGGTCGTTGGCCTTCCAGACGACGTCGAAGAGGTCTCCGACGAACGGGACGACGCCGAAGACCGCGTCGAGCACGACATGCCCGGTCATCCGCGCGAGCGTCGAGGCGGACACTCCGAGCCGCCAGGCGCACCAGAGCAGATGCCCGGAGAGGAGCCAGGAGATCCAGTCCCCCACACCGGGAAGGAGGCCCAGGACGGGGTCGAGTCCGAACCGGATCCGTGTCCCGGGGATCCGGAGGGCGTCGTCCAGGATGTGGGCCAGGGACCGGGCTCGCCGCAGCTCGGCGGGAACGGAGGATTCGTCGTGAGGCATGGTGGAGTGTACGGCCTCCCCGCATGAACGACGAAGGGCCCGACCGCGTCCGCGGCCGGGCCCTCGTCGGTGTGTCCGACGGTTCGGGGTCACCCCCGGTCCGTCGCGTCGCAGAGCTTACTCGCTCGGCGGCAGGATGACCTCGTCGATGACGTGGATCACGCCGTTGGTCGCCTGGATGTCCGTGGCGACGATGGCGGCGCCGTCGATCTCGGTGCCGACGATGGGCGCGCTGCTGCCCTGAACCGTGGCGATCGAGCTCGAGCTGAGCACCTCGTCCGAGTAGATCCGACCCTCGGCCACGTGGTAGAGGAGCACGTCCGTGAGCAGCGACGTGTTCGCGAGAAGCTCCTCGGCGGTGAGGCCGAGATCCGCCAGAAGCCCGGCGAAGGCGTCGTCCGTCGGCGCGAAGACCGTGAACTCGGCGTCCGCATCGGCGAGCGTCTCGACCAGTCCGGCCGCCTGGACGGCGGCGACGAGCGTGCCGAAGCCCTCGGTCTCCGACGCGACCTCGACCAGGTTGCGGGTCTCCGGAACCATGACCGCGTCGATGACGTGGATGATGCCGTTGGAGGCCTCGATGTTCGTCG
>DATFJS010000169.1:0-11823 GCA_035269045.1 Longimicrobiales bacterium
GCACTCGAAGCCCTCGCGGACCTCCTTCACATCGTCCTTGAACCGCTTCAGCGAGCTGAACTCGCCCTCGTACACCACGACGCCGTCGCGAACGAGCCGTGCCCGGCCCTTCCGCTCGATCACGCCGTCCGTGACGTAGCAACCCGCGATCGTCCCGACGCGCTTGATGCGGAACAGCTCCCGCACCTCGGCCGCACCGAGAACGGTCTCCCGCTGTTCGGGACTGAGCATCCCCTCGAGCGCGTCGCGGATATCGTCCACGGCGTTGTAGATCACGTCGTACGTGTTGATCTCGATGCCGGCACGCTCCGCCTCCCTCCGTGCACCGGAATCCGGGCGAACCCGGAACCCCACGACCACGGCGCCCGCGGTCTCGGCGAGCAGGATGTCGGACTCGTTCACTGCGCCGACACCACGGTGGATGATCTCCACCTGGACCTCGTCGGTCGACAGCTGCTCGAGCGCGTCCGAGACCGCCTGGACCGACCCGTCCACATCACTCTTGATGACGAGCGGCAGGACACTCGCCTGACCTTCCGCCACGAGCTGGCTGAAGTCGCCGAGCTTGAGCCCACGCTCCTTCACGCGCAGCTGCTTCTCACGCTCGAGGCGCGACCGGTTCTGCGCGACCTCGGCAGCCTTGTCGGCCTCCATGACCTGCAGTGTGTCACCTGCCTGCGGAACCCCGTTCGAACCGAGAACCTGCGCGGGCATGCCCGGGCCGATCTCGTCGATCTGGTGTCCCCGCTCGTCGAGGAGTGCGCGCACCCGTCCGGCATGGAGCCCGACCACGAAGTCGTCTCCGACCCGCAACGTGCCCCTCTGGACGAGCGCCGTGACCACCGGGCCCTTTCCGGGATCGAGCTGCGACTCGACAACCGTCGCCTGCGCCTCGCGATCCGGGTTGGCCCTCAGTTCCATGAGCTCGGCCTGCAGCAGGACCTTCTCGAGCAGGTCGTCCATCCCGGTCCCCTTCTTGGCGGACACCTCGGCTGCGAGCACGGTACCACCGTACTCCTCGACCTGGACGTCGTGCTGAAGGAGTTCCTGCTTGACCTGCATGGCGTTGGCCGCGGGCAGGTCGATCTTGTTGATCGCCACGATCATCGGCACGCCGGCGTTCTTGGCGTGCGAGATCGCCTCGACGGTCTGCGGCATGACGGCATCGTCCGCCGCGACCACGAGGATCACGATGTCGGTTACGTCCGCTCCGCGTGACCGCATGGCGGTGAAGGCGGCGTGTCCCGGCGTGTCCAGGAAGGTGATCGCCTTCCCTTCGTCGGTCTCGACGTGATATGCGCCGATGTGCTGCGTGATGCCTCCGGCCTCGCCGGCGATCACGTTCTCGTTGCGGATCCAGTCCAGCAGCGAGGTCTTTCCGTGGTCGACGTGACCCATGACGGTGACGACCGGGGGACGAGGCTTGAGATTCTCCGGATCCTCGACCTCCTCCTCGACCTCCTCCTCCTGCGAAACGTACTCCTCTTCGCGCTCGGCGGTGAAGCCGAACTCGTCGAGCAGAAGCTCGATCTGGTCGAAGTCGAGCCGCTGGTTGATCGTCACCATCAGCCCGAGGTTCTTGAAGGCGGCCCCGATGATCGCGGAAGACGACTCGTCCATGAGCTCCGCGAGTTCGGAAACGGTCAGGAACTCGTTGACGCGGATCGTCTTCGCTTCGCGCTCCTTCTCTTCCTGCTGCTCGAGCTCCTGAAGCTCGATCTCTTCCTTGCTGGGTCGGGTGCTCTTGCGGCGCTTCTTCTTGCTGCTGCTGCCGCCACCACCGCCGCCCTTCAGTTCGGCCATCACGCGGCTCAGGTTGTCCTGAACCTCGTCCTGATCGACACGACGGCGTCCCTTCTTCTTGCCCTTTCCACGGCGACGGCCGTCGGTCGTGTAGCCTTCCGCCTGGATACGGACCGTCCCCCCCGGACCCGCGCTCGCGGCGGGTGTGGGCGGCTTGAACTTCCGCTTCGGCTTGCCTGACTCGCCGTCCCCGGACGCGGCACGCGCGGAGGCCGGCTTGGCGGCGGACGGCTTGGTCTCCTCCGTGGCGGACTCGTCCGAGACCTCGACCTCATCGGCCGTCTCGTCGCCCTCCGCGGCGGTCGGCTCTTCGGCCTCCACCCCCGTCTCCTCCTCCTCGGCTTCGGCAGGCTCGCCCACCTCGGCCTCGGCCTCGGCCTCGACCTCGACCTCGGTCTCCGCCTCGACGTCCGCGACCTCGGCATCCTCGTCCGCCTGCGCGACGGATTCGGCCTCGGGCGCCTGGTCGGTCTCGGCCGTGGCTTCGACGGCCTCGCCGGTGGCCTCGGACGCATCGTCCCCGGCTTCGGCCTCCTCCGACCCTTCGGTCTCCGCCTCTTCCAGCTCCGGCTCGACGCGGCGACGACGGCGACGACGCGGCTTGGCGGACGCCTCCTCGAGAGCCGCCTCGATCACCTCGGACGCCTCCTTGCCGCTGCGCTTCTCCTTCTCGACCCGCGCGAGCACGCGCGCCATGTCCGCATCGGAGAGCTCCGCCTCCGCGTCGGACACAGCGATACGCATCTTCCGCAAGAATCGCAGAAGCTCGTCGGTGTCGACCTTGAGATCCTTCGCCAACTGCTTGACCTGCATCCGTCAGCCATCCTCGTCCGAGACGGGTCCGCCATGCGAACCCTCGTTCCCCCGCAGCTCCAACCGGAGCCGTCGGGCGAACCCATCATCCATGATCGCAAGTGCACTGAGCGGGGCGGATCCGACCGCCCGGCCCAGCTCCTCCTGAGTGCCCCATGTCATCCATGGGACCGTTCTGTGGCGCAGGAGGTTCGCCACCTTGTCGACCTGCCCGGCCGCTCCGTCCTCCGCCAGGAGAACGAGCTGTGCCGCGTCGGCTCGTACGGCATCACGCACCGCGCCGGTACCGGTGACAACCGATCCCGCGCGGCGGGCGAGCCCGAGGAGTCCGAGGACCTCAGTCCCTGTCGTCCTCGTCTCCATCTTCATCATCCTCGTCGTCGCCGTCGTCGTCCGCCTCATCGGCGGAGTCCTCGGCATCTTCGTCCTCGACGTCATCGTCCTCGTCCTCGGCACCGTCGTCGTCCTCGTCCTCGGCGCCGTCGTCATCCTCCTCCGACGCGGAAGCGGCATCGTCCGCCGCCTCTTCGTCCTCGTCCTCGTCCTCCTCGGTAACCGTCAGCTGATCGATGATCGAGAGCAGCTTGTCGGTCGCGTCGTCGGTGAGGCCGTCGACCTTCTCGAAGTCGACCCGCTCGAGGTCGATGATATCGAGGAAGGTAGTGTACCCGGCGTTTTTCAGGGTCGCCAGCGTCTCGTTGGTGAGGTCGAGCTCGTTCAGCGGGAAGTCGCTCGTCTCGTACCCGTCGCCCGACGTGTCGGCGTCCAGGAGCGAGAAATCCTGCCCCTGCTCGACCCACTCGCGGGACCCGAACAGATCGATCTGCCAGCCGATGAGCTGCGAGGCGAGCCGCACGTTCTGTCCGTTTCGTCCGATCGCCAGAGACAGCTGATCCTCGTCCACGATCGCCGTGATCACCTGCCGAGCCGAATCCGAGACCACCTTTGAGACGCGCGCCGGAGCGAGCGCTCGACGGGCGAAGACCTCGGGGTCCGGGTGCCAGGGCACGATGTCGATCCGCTCTCCACCGAGCTCCGACACCACCGCCTGGACACGCGACCCCTTGAGACCGACGCAGGCACCGACCGGGTCGATCGACTCGTCCCGGCTCGACACGGCGATCTTCGTCCGCCCACCGACCTCGCGGGCGATCTCGCGGATCTCGACGATCCCCTGGTAGATCTCGGGGACCTCGAGCTTGAACAGCGCCGCCACGAAGAGCGGATCCGCCCGCGAGAGAATCAGACGCGGACCCCGCGGGGACTCGTCGACCTTCTTGAGTACCGCGCGAATCGCCTCACCCTGCCGGAAGCGCTCCCGCGGGTTCTGGTCCTTCCACGGAATGATCGCGTCCGCATCCCGGTTGAGGTTGAGCATCACGACCAGCTTTCCGCGGTCGCTCTGCTGGACCTCGCCCGAAAGCAGCTCCCCGACACGGTCGGTGAACTCGTCGCGGATCTTCTCCCTTTCGCCTTCGCGAACGCGCTGCACGATCCGCTGCTTCATCGCCATGACGGCATTCCTGCCGAACTGGGTGAAGTCCACCGGAACCTCCATGACGTCCCCGACCTCGAAGGTCGGGTCGTCCCACCGCGCCTCCTCGAGGGAGATCTCGGAGGACTCGTCCTCGACGGTCTCGACGACTCGACGAAGCACGACGATGTCGAACTCGCCGGTGACCTCGTCGATGTCGATCTCCGCCTCGACGTTCGGACCATAGAGGCGTGCGAGGCCGGCAAGTATGCCGTCCTTCAGGAGGTCCGCGACCTCGTCCGGTTCCAGATCCTTCGTGGCGCCGATGTCCCTCAGCGCGGCAACGATCTGACCTGCATTCGCCATGTGATCCCTCGCGTCCTTCGCGTTCCGTCGATGTCGAACCTCCGCCCGTCGCTCACGCGGCGGAGATCACTCCCAGCGGTAGACCACGTTGGCGCGAACGATCTCGTCGCGCGGCACGTCGTACTCGCCGCTGTTGTTGCGCAGGCGGACGAACTCCCGTCCCCCTTCACGGATCAGGCCCAGAAGCTCACCCTCGAGCCTCCGTGCTTTACCCGCGAGAATGTCGTCGCCCTTCACCGCCACCCACTGTCCCACGAAGCGATCGAAATCCCTCGCTCGAACCAGTGGACGGTCGACGCCGGGCGACGACACCTCCAGTACGTACTTCTCCGGCACCGTCTCGAGGGAGTCCAGCCAGGGCTCCAGGCCGCGACTCACCGCGACACAGTCGTCCAGCGTGACCCCCGAATCGAGCGCCGATTCGCCCTGCCGGTCGACGCGGAGACGGATGATCGGTCGACGCGCGCTGCCCGCCCACTCGATCTCCAGCAGCTCGAACCCGAGTTCTTCGACCCGGGCATCGAGCCCGTCCGCCACCTCGGGAATCGGCTTCGCCATACGCCGCTCTCCACCTCACACCCTGACTCAGGGCGAATAAAAAAGCGGGGGCCAACCGCTCCCCCACTTCGACACGCCACCCTGTGTGGGGGCGACCATTCGAGACCTGAATATACCCGCCGCGAGGGCTCTCTTCAAGGCGGGGGCATGCTCCGGACTCCCGTACGGGTGGCCGGAACACGCACCCCCGATCAATCCGTGGGGCGATCCTCCTCGCCGAGATCGCCCGAGCCACCGGGGCGCTCCGCCATCCTCCTCTCGAGCCGGGCAACGCGCGCGGCGAGCTCCTCGAACCGCTCGTGGGTCACGAAATCGAACTTCTCACGAGCTTCCTCGGTCGCGCTCCTGGCGCGCTCCGTGGCCGCACGAAGAAGTTCACGGGCCTTCCCCTCCGCGGCGTCGCCGCGGTCGCGGGCCCCGGAGATCGCCTCCTCGAGCGACTCCCTGAAGGCGTTGAACGCATCGGTCAGGCGCTCTCTCCGCGTCCGCTCGTCCGCGGTCTCGTCTTGCCCCTCGGCACGAGGTCCCTCATTCCCGCCCGGCTCGCGCTCGCCCCCGGTTCCCGATTTCCGTTGCTCCACCTCGCCCTCCATCTGGTTCGGTCACGATGACTCGACGTCCACGGGGGTCCCTACGTGGGGCGGTTGGAGCAGGTTTCCCCGCCCCGGGCGGCTCAGTCCTCGGTTCTACGGATGCGGGCGCCAAGCGCGCGAAGACGCACGTCGATGGACTCGTAGCCGCGCTCGATCTGGTGGATGTTGTGGATCTCGCTCTCGCCCTCGGCCCCCAGCGCGGCGATGAGGAGCGCCATCCCGGCCCGGATGTCGGGCGACTCGACGGTACTGCCACGCAGCTCGCTGGGACCCACGACCACGGCCCGATGCGGATCACAGAGGATGATGCGCGCACCCATCCCGACCAGTTTGTCCGTGAAGAACATTCGCGACTCGAACATCTTCTCGTGGATCAGGATCGTGCCCTCGCACTGCGTCGCGGTCACGAGCGCAATGGAGGTAAGGTCGGCGGGAAACTGCGGCCACGGTCCATCGTCGATCTTGGCGACCGCCCCGAACGCGTCCTGCCGAATCCGACATCCGCGGTCTCCATGGACCACCAGGTCGTCCCCCTCCACCGTGCACTCGAGTCCGAGCCGTCCGAAGCCGACGAGCGTGGAGTCCAGGTGCTCGAGCGGCGCATCCTCGATGACGATGCGGGATCGGGTGACGGCCGCGAGCCCCATGAAGGAGCCGGTTTCGATGTGGTCGGATCCGATACGGAAGGTGCAGCCTCCGAGCCGGTCCACGCCCTCGATCTCGAGATGTCCGGTGCCGATCCCCGAGATGTTCGCCCCCATCGCGTTGAGCTGGTGGCACAGGTCCTGGACGTGCGGCTCCGCCGCGGCGTTCCGGATCCGGGTGGTCCCGCTGGCGAGCGACGCCGCCATCACGGCGTTCTCGGTGCCCGTCACGGACGGCTCGTCCAGGAAGACGTCGGTCCCGACCAGGCGGTCGGCGTGGATGGAATAGTCGCTCGTCAGTTCCACCTCGGCCCCGAGGGCCCGGAAAGCGAGAAAGTGCGTGTCCATCCGGCGCCGGCCGATCACGTCGCCGCCCGGAGGCGGGAGTCGGACCGCGCCGAACCGAGCGAGCAGCGGACCCGCGAGCAGAAGGGACGCACGGATCCGCGCCGCCATCCGACGATCGACGTTGCCGACCTCGACCCCGGAGGCGTCCACCCGGACCGAGTGGTCTCCGACCCACTCGTGGCGTGCCCCGAGCGAGTCCAGGATATCGAGCAGCGTAAGCACGTCCCGGATTCGCGGGACGTTCTCGAGCACCACCGGCTCCTCGGTGAGCAGCGTGGCCGCGAGGCACGGGAGCGCCGCGTTCTTGTTGCCTGCGGGCCGGATACGGCCGTGAAGGGGGTGCCCCCCCTCGACGATGAATGTCGACATGATCTCGGGCGAAACTGCCTGGAGTCTGGGGGCGTTGGGGCGTCGAGGGGTCGTGCGGCCCGGAAGATACCCGTCACTTCGGCGGGGGAGCAACTCGGTCACTGAGACCTCGATTCGGAGGGGAATTCATTCTCCAGTCATCCACGCCTCGTTGGGTGCAGGATACGTGCCGGAGCTCGCCGCGGAATGTTGACACGTCCCGCCGGGACGGACAGGATCGGGCATCCGAGCACGCGTCCCGCCCCCGCAGCGTTGCCATGCGTCTGAGAGACCACCTCCCCGCCGATCTCGTCCGCGCGGACCTCGAGCTCGTGATCATCGGGGCCCCGGTGATCACGAGCGAGGGAATGGGGCGGCTCCCGACGTACGACATCCCGGTCGCCGGCGTGCTGGCGCGAGCCGGGTAGATGGAGAATTCGACGGGCGATGCCGAACGTCACGCCTCGACCGGGGCGTGCGACCGATGAGGGCGCCCCTGCGTCTCGTTGTCGCCCAGACGGCTCCGATTCGCGGAGATCGCGCGGGCAACCGCGGTGAGATGCAGACCGTTCTCGAGCGGGTGGCCCGCGATCGGCCCTCCCTGGTCGCCTTCCCGGAGTTGGCGCTTACCGGTTACGACCTGCGGATGCGCACGGCGGAACTCGCACTGTCCACCGACGACCCACCGCCCCTGGCGCCCTCGCCGGATCAGATCGCCGTCCTCGGATTCCCGGAAATCACCGACGACGGGCGGGTGTTCAACGCCGCCGGAGCCGTGCACGACGGCGGCCACGGAGCGAGTTGGCTGCACCGATACCGGAAGTGCTTCCTCCCGACCTACGGCACCTTCGACGAAGGGCGATACTTCGCGCCCTCCAGGGTCGGCCCGAGGGTGTTCGACGCACACGGGTGGTCCGTCGCGACCCTGATCTGCGAAGACCTCTGGCATCCCTCCCTCACCTACCTGTCGGCGCTGCAGGGTGCCGACATCGTCGTGGCGCCGACCGCGGTCCCGGGGCGTCGGCCGGACGAGATGGGCGCCTTCCGCTCGATGGACCGATGGGTCGACATGGCCCGGGCTCTCGCCACCTTCCACCAGCTCTGGATCGTCGTCGCGAATCGTGCGGGCGTCGAGGGAGGACTGACGTTCGGGGGCGGATCGTTCGTGGTCGGTCCCGAGGGCGACGTCGAGGCGCGCACGGGATCCGCCGCCGGGGACCACATCGAGCTCGACCTCGATCCCACCTCGGTCACCCGGGCCCGGACCCGGTTCTCTCATCTTCGGGACGAGGACGGGTCGCTCCTCCTTCGCGAACTCGGTCGTCTCGTCGGTCCCGAGGACGGGAGCTGACGTGGACGCCGTCCGGAGCATCGTGACCGGCGTGATCCGCGAAGCCCTCCGCGAGAGGGAGCTGTCCACGGTCGTGCTTCTGCGGAGCTACTCCCCCGGACACGACCTGATGAGCGAGTGGCTCGAGGCGGACTTCCCCGAGCGCGGGGTCGCGGTTCGGAGCGAGGATCGAGCGCCCGCCGATCGAAGCGCGCTCGTGCTCGACCCCGCACCCAAGGACGTGCTGCTGCTGGAGGGGCCCCGGCCGGGAGCCGATCTCCTTCCCCTCGGTGACGTCTGGTCGAGTCGGGTCCTCGCTCGTGATGTCGACGCCGAACTCTCACCCACGGAGGCGGCGCTGGCGTCGGTCTTCGAGGAGGGTCGAGGACTCGACGCGCTGGCGGAACGACTCGGCGAGGCGGAGGCCAGCGGCGTTCGAGCCCGTCTGCTCGCGACCGCGCCCTTGCTGCGTCCTCCCGTCGTCCCGAAGCTCACCGAGTGGACGATCGGCGTGGATCCCGGAGTGTGAGGTGGCTCACGCGGGCCGGTGAGGCGTACACTAGAGCATGATCATCATGTCTCTCCTCCAGGCGGTTCCGGCCTCCCGGGACGGCCTCTCGGTCGCAGCCGATGTCGCCCTCGTGGGACTCGGCGCCTTCGCTCTCGTGGCGGCCTTCGCGGTCGTCGTCCTCCTGGTCCAGCTCCGCCGTCTGGGAATCCAGATCGAACGCATCGGCAAGGAACTCAACGGGAAGGTCGATCCCGTCGTCGAGAAGTCACGCACGGTGGCCGCCAATCTCGAATTCATCTCCGCCTCCGTGCGCACGGACGTGGAGCAGGTCACCGGTGCCGTCCGGCAGCTTTCGGAGCGCCTGGAGCAGGCCTCGAACCACATGGAGACGCGGATCGACGAGTTCAACGCGCTCATGGAGGTCGTGCAGGGGGAAGCCGAGATCACCTTCCTCGACACCGCGTCCACCGTACGCGGCGTGAAGGCCGGAGCCCGCAGGCTCTCGGAACGGCCCGACCGGGAGAAGCCCGAGCAGTGACGGTCGGGCGGGCGATCCGCGTCGCCCTCGTCACGCTGGGCTGGGTGCTCCTTCCCGAACCGGTTCTCGCGTGGGGTCCGGGCACCCATATCGCGCTTGGGAACCTCGTCCTCGCCGCCGGCCACCTGCTTCCGCCGGCGCTCGCCGCCCTGATCGGACGGCACCCGGTCCACTTCCTGTACGGGTCGGTGGCGGCAGACATCTCTCTCGCCAAGAAGTACGCGCCGGAGGGGCGCCACTGCCATCACTGGCACGTCGGCGAGGAGATCCACGACGAGGCGGATACCGAGGCGCTCGAGGCGATGGCGTACGGCTATCTGGCTCACCTCGCGGCCGACACCGTCGCGCACAACCTCTACGTGCCGCGTCAGCTCCTCTTCACCACGACGACGGCAGGGATCGGGCACACCTACTGGGAGCACCGGATGGACGTGCATGTGGGGGAGGAGAACCTGCGGGAGGCTCGGAAGATCGTCACCCGGCACGACCACAGCGCCGCGGACGAACTCATGGACCGCGTGCTCGCGTCGACCCTTTTCAGCTTCCGCACGAATCGGATGTTCTTCCGCGGGATGATCCACGCGTCGGCGGACCAGCGCTGGATCCGTCTCTTCGACCAGATCCTGAAGCGATCACGATACGACGTCACGGACGATCTGGTCGACCGCTATCTCGCGCTCTCCTTCGACGCGGTGATCGACTACCTCCGGGACCGCGACGACTCCGGCCCGGCGAACCTCGACCCGATCGGCGACGAGCGGCTGCACCTCGCGGCCTCCCTCCGCCTCGACATGTTCGATGCTCGCCGACGGAACGACGAGGCGGTGCTGCGGGAGGCGGCGGATCGCTACTTTCCGCTTCCCCGATCGGAGCCCCGTTGGTGGACCGAGCGCCGGTCGACCGACTGACGGCCCCTTCGCCACGTTTCGCGATCGCCGGCCCGGAGTGGGCGCCCGCGGCGCGGGTCGGACCAGGCTCAGAACCAGTCCTTCTCGAGGTTCGCGTAGCGGATCAGGAGCTTCTTCCGGCCCACGCCGTCGAAGTCGACGGTGACCTTGGTGTCCTTCCCGAACCCGCTGATCTCCACGATGCTGCCCGACCCGAACTGCTGGTGCGCGACGCGCTCGCCCTTCACGTAGCGCGGCGCATCGGGGTCGGAAGGCCCCTCTTCGATCTCGACGTAGCCGCCGTCGCTCTCGAACCCGTCCCGATCCTTCCGTTCGCGCCGCCGCCGATGAGGCGTCGACCCCGCGGACGCATTCAGCACGGGTGACCGCACCTCCTCGACCAGGTCCTCCGGCACGGACTCCGCGAACGGGCTCAGTCGCCCGAACGTGAAGTCCCCCGCCCTGCGACGCTGCCGCGCGTGCATGAGGAACAGCTTGTCCTCGGCCCGGGTCACGCCCACGTAGAAGAGCCGTCGCTCCTCCTCCATCTGAGCCGGTTCGTCGTAGGCGCGCGAAAGGGGGAACAGGCCGTCCTCCAGCCCCGCGATGAACACGACCGGGTACTCGAGGCCCTTGGCGTTGTGCAGCGTCATGAAGGTGACCGTGTCGGCGTCGGGATCCACGCGATCGATGTCCGCGACCAGGGCGACGCGCTGCAGGAAGAGGTCGAGTTCGCTGAACCCGTCGATCTCCTCCTCCTCCAGCTCCTCGATGAGGTCGACGTCGAACTCGAACGCACCCGCCACCAGCTCCTTCACGTTCTCGACCCGATCGTCCCCCTCGGGCCCTTCGTCACGAAGCGCCATGTAGAAGTCGGTCTCGTCGATGAGCTCCTCGAGGATGTCCCCGACCCGCATCTGCGCGGCCCGGGCCGAGAACCCGCGGATCATCTCGGCGAAATTCTCGAGCTGGCGCGCGCCGCCGGTGGGGACGTCGTCCGACTCCGTGGCGATCGCGGCCGCCTCCAGCAGCGACAGCCCCCGCTCCGACGCGAAGGTCCGCAGCCGCTCGACGGACGTCGCACCGATCCCCCGCTTGGGCGTGTTCACGCAGCGCTGGAAGGCATCGCCGTCGGCCGGATTCGAGATGAGGCGCAGGTAGGCCAGCACGTCCTGGATCTCCCGCCGCTCGTAGAAACGCACCCCACCCACGATCTGGTAGGGCAGCCCCTTCTGCCGGAAGGCGTCCTCCATGGCGCGGGACTGCGCGTTGGTCCGGTACAGGACCGCGAAATCACGGTAGTTGTGAAGGGCGGGTCCGTGCTCGTAGCGCCGCTGGACCTCGTCGGCGATCCATCGAGCCTCGTCGCGCTCGTCGAAGCACTCGACGCGGGTGATCTTCTCACCCCCCTTCCGATCGGTGCGGAGCGTCTTGCCCTTCCGGTCGCGGTTCTCGGCGATCACCGCGTTCGCGGCGTCCAGGATCACCGCGCTCGAACGGTAGTTCTGCTCGAGCCGGATGACGCGCGCCCCGTCGAAGGTGGACTCGAAGTCGAGGATGTTGCGGATGTCCGCGCCCCTCCATCCGTAGATCGACTGGTCGTCGTCGCC
>DATFJS010000170.1:0-2827 GCA_035269045.1 Longimicrobiales bacterium
CATGCGTGATCTTCCCGAGGAAGACGTAGGAAAAGCCGAACCAGGGGGAATCTCCCAGAAAGACCTCTCGCGTGGCGGCCCCGACGGCGCCCAGGACCGCGAGCGTGACGGCATGCGCGCCGAACGACAGCACCGCCATGGCATCCTCGAGGAGGCCGAGCAGCAACCCGACCCCGGTCGCGGCGCCGAGCGGCAGTTCGCGCGCGAACACCAGCAGCCCTAGCAGCATGAGGTCGGGCGCCGCCGTTCCCACGCCGAACCCGACGCGCAGCGTGAGGTGCAGGAGTACCAGAAGAACCCCGATGAACGTAGCCATGGGCCTCATCGCGACACCTCGACGTCCGGCGTCGCGGGCTCGTCGTCATCCGGCGCGGAGGTTTCCGGGGCCGTCGTGTCCGGCGGCGTGCCGAGGAGCCGGGACACGGAGTCCCTCAGCATCCGGACCGAGTCCTGCCAGACGGGGATCGCCCGGGCACGCTCGTTCGCCCGCATCCACGACTGCGCGGGCCAGCCCCGGCTCACGTCCGCCACGGAGTCGGCGCGGCCCGTCGACTCGACCATGGCCCCCGTCCCACCGCCTCCCTCCGAGCCGTCGGACGCGCCCCGGGCCTGCACGAGCACGAGCGTGGCCTCTCCTGGGTCCACGAAGGGGGTGAGCGTGTAGTTCCGTTCGAAGCCTCCCTCCTCCCCCAGCACGCCGTCGATCCGTCCGATGGCGATGCCGCGAGGGAACGTCCCACCCCGCCCGCTGGTCAGGACAACCGTGCCGCTGTCGAGAACGGTGTTGTACGGGGTGCTAAGCAGCACCAGGCGATCCTGCTCCCTGAACGCCCCGCGCCGGCTCTCGACGATGCCGTAGGTCGTTCCGTCCGCGGTCATCGCACTGGCCGCGAACTCGGGGTGCGACCAGTCCATCGCGACGGACGCCGTCGGACCGAGTTCGCGCACCACGCCCACGAGTCCCTCCCGGGTCACGACTGGAGCCCGCTCGCGAACTCCGTCCCGCGCCCCCAGGTCGAGGAAGAAGGTGCTCTCCGCACCCTGCGTCCCGGGCCGAACCGCCTCGTCGGCGAGCCATGTCGGGCCGAGCCGCCCGGAAAGGAGAAGCAGATCACGAAGACGGCGATTCTCCTCCTCGAGGACATTCCGTGACTGGAGCCGGGCGGTAAGGGAGTCGGCGACCGCACGAAGCTCAGTCGTCTTCACCGCCCGCGAACGGGCGTCCGCCAGGGCGGTGTTGAGACCGATGAACGGCGCAAGGATGGAGTTCCTGAGGACGGCGGCGAACCGTTCCTTGCCGGTCTGCGGAAGGCTGAAGACCACACCCGCGATCAGGAGGAACACGATCGCCCCCCACACCTGCCGGCGAAGGCCGCCCGAAGCCGGCTCGGGGCTCGAGTAGCCGGCCACGAGCCGTCAGGACACGAGGACGGCGCGGTACTTTGCGATGTCGTCCAGGATAGTGCCCGCCCCGCGAACGACACAGGTGAGGGGCTCCTCATCCACGTGGATCGGCAGGTTCGTCTCGTGCTGCAGGAGGCGATCGAGCCCACGGATCAGCGCTCCGCCGCCCGTCATGACGATGCCCCGGTCCACGATGTCGGACGACAGCTCGGGGGGCGTGATCTCCAGCGCTCGGCGGACCGCCTCGACGATCGCCTGGATGGGCTCCTGGATGCACTCGCGAATCTCCTGCGAGTGGACCGTGACCGTCTTGGGAATCCCGCTGACGAGGTCGCGACCCTTCACGTCCATGTCGCGCTCCTCCCCCTGGTCGAAGGCGGAGCCGATCTGAACCTTGATGGCCTCGGCCGTCGGCTCCCCGATGAGGAGGTTGTAGTTCTTCCGCAGGAAGGTCACGATGGCCGAGTCGAGTTCGTCCCCGCCGACCCGGATCGAGGTGTTGGAGACGATGCCGGAGAGTGCGATGACCGCGATCTCCGTCGTGCCGCCGCCGATGTCGATGACCATGTTGCCGGTCGGCGTCTCCACCGGCAGGCCCACGCCGATCGCGGCCGCCATCGGCTCGTCCACCATGTAGACGGCCTTGGCACCCGCCGCCATCGCGGAGGACCGCACGGCCCGACGCTCGAGTTCGGTGATGCCGGATGGGACGCCTACCACCACGCGCGGCTTGATACGGAAGACCCGCTTCGCCGTCACCTGCTTGAGGAAGTGCCGGAGCATCCGCTCGGTGATGTCGACGTCGGCGATCACGCCGTCCTTCAGAGGTCGGACCGCTTCGATGCCTTCCGGCGTCCGACCGAGCATGCGCTTGGCCTCGAGGCCGATGCCCATGATGTCGCTGGTGGCCTTGTGGACCGCGACGACCGAGGGCTCGTTGAGCACGATGCCCTCCCCCTTCACGTACACGAGGGTGTTGGCCGTGCCGAGATCGACGGCGATGTCGTTGACGGGAATGAGACGGCCCGAGCCGAACCAGCGCTGGAAGGTTGACACCGAGGTGAGCGAAAGGCGGGAGAGAGGTTTATCGGCCCCCCGAAAGGGAGCCGGAAGCTATCGGGAAACCCTATGTGTTGCAAGCATTATACCGGCGTTCCCACGTGGTCGGCGTCGAATGTTTCCGGACCGTACCATGCGCCGACCGCGAGGGGCCTCATCCGGTGCCGGTGGAACCGAATCCCCCGGCTCCCCGATCGGTATCGCCGAGGCTCTCGACTTCCACCACGCGCGGCGTTTCGAATCTCGCGAAGACGAGCTGAGCGACGCGCTCGCCACGGGCGATCGTGACCGCCTCCCGTCCGAGGTTGATGAGGGGCACCTTCACCTCCCCTCGGTAGTCCGGATCGATCGTGCCCGGGGTGTT
>DATFJS010000171.1:0-23228 GCA_035269045.1 Longimicrobiales bacterium
CCGGACTTCGCCGTGTCGGACATCATCGCGACGGCACCCGGGCGCGCAGGCGCACCTCATAGGTGAGCAGCTCCGGTCCACGGACCGTCACGGTCCGACCCTGCGAGAGCGTGGTCCGGCCCGCGACGACGATCGAGTCGCGATCCCGGAGCAGGGCGGGGTCCACGACGTATTCCCGCTGCAGAGCCGTCGGATCGTCGACTCCGCCGGAGGCGATGCGAACGGGTGTGGTGAGGGCGGCGGCAGCTCCGTAGAGGTCGTCCGTCGAGCCTGCCACCGACAGCTCCAGATCGACCGGCAGCCCCAGCGTACTCGACGCGACCAGCGCCACGACCAGGTCCGACGCCTCGGGCCGGAGTCGGGTTGCGATCGCCTCGGGAAGCGCCGCTCGCCGGACGGGGGGCGCGAGGTCCGCCTCGCGCAGGAGGATGCGGGCCGACGGCGCCTCGATGTCCAGCAGCTCGACGCGGACGTCGAGCCCGTCCGTGGGATCGAGCGCGAGGTCGTCGCACTGCGACCCGGGCGTGACCCCTGTGACGCGCGCCACGACGGACCGGCTGAGCAGGACGCCGTCCAGGGGGAAGGTGAGGGTGACCGTCGCTCCGTCCGGGAACGGCTCTCCATACACCCGCGTCACCAGCGTGTCGCCGGTCCGGAGGTCGACGAGGTCCGCGCGGACGAAGCCGCGATTCCCGAACCCGTCGTCGAGCAGGTCGAATCCCAGGCCGTTCGTCAGCTCCAGGGTCGCCGTCCCTCGCGAGAGCGGCGCCTCGAGAAGACGCGCGGGAAGGTCGATCCGGTAATCCCGGGGGTCGAGCGTCAACTCCGGGATCGGACCGTCGAAGCAGGTGCAGAGCTCGCAGACGTCCTCCAGCCGTACGGAGTCTCGCGTCACGAAGCTCGCGACACGGAAGCCGCCGTCCACCAGTTCGACCTCGGGAGGTACGACGTCCCGAACCGGAACGGAGTCGCGCGCCAGCAGGAGTTCCCACTCGGTATCCCACACCGGTACGGAGGTGGGGATGTCGCATCCGCTCCCCACGAGGACTGCGAGGAGCGGGAGAAGGAAGCGCGTGGCGCGCATGCGGCGTTTTCCTGCGACGGGAGGGGGAGATACGTTCGGACGATGGCCTCCACGCACACCCCGAACAAGAGCGGGTCGACCCCCGCGGATCCACCTCCGCGCCGCCGCTTCGGTGGGCCGGGATGGCTCGTCGCCGCGGCCTTCGTGGGCCCGGGAACCGTGACGACCGCGACGCTCGCGGGTGCCAGCTTCGGCTCGGCGCTCATCTGGGCGCTCGTGTTCTCGGTCGCGATGACCATGGTGCTGCAGGAGATGGCGGCGCGTCTCGGGCTGGTCACGGGCGAAGGGCTGGGCGAGGCGCTGCGCGCGGGCGGAACCGGCCCCCTGAAGTGGGTGGGACCCGTCCTGGTGGTCGGCGCGATCGCCATCGGGAACGCCGCCTACCAGACCGGCAACCTCGTCGGCGGGGGGCTGGGGATCTCGGGCGCGGTCGGTGGGTCGCCGCGCGTGTGGGCCGGGGTCATCGGGGTGTTCGCGGCCGTGCTCCTCTGGCGGGGCAGTTTCCGGGTGCTCGAGCAGTGGATGACCGTCCTCGTGGGCCTGATGGGGGTCGCGTTCCTCCTGACGGCGGTGCGGGTCGGGGGCCGGGTGCCGGATCTCTTCGCCGGGTTCGTTCCGACGGTGCCCGACGGCGCGATCCTCACGGTGGTCGGGCTGATCGGCACGACCGTGGTGCCGTACAACCTCTTCCTCCACGCGAGTGCCGTGCGCGAGCGTTTCGGCGGTGCGGAGGGACTCCCGGCGGCGCGGGCCGACCTCGTGCGGTCGATCGTGGCCGGCGGGGTGGTGAGCGTCGCGATTCTGGTCACGTCGGCGGGCACGCTGTACTCGGTCGGCGTGGCCGGCGGCGGTGTCGACTCCGCGGCGGACATGGCGCGCGCGCTCGAGCCGGTGCTCGGGAGCTGGGCGCGGGTCGTCTTCGCGGTCGGGCTCTTCGCGGCTGGCATGACGTCCGCCGTGACGGCACCCCTGGCGGCCGCGCTGGCCACCGCCGGCGCCCTCGGGTGGGAGGTCGATCTCCGCTCGCCGCGCCTGCGAGCCGTGTGGGCCACGGTTCTGGCCGTGGGGCTCGTCTTCGTCGCGTTCGGCGGTCGACCGGTACCGATGATCCTGTTCGCGCAGGCCGCGAACGGGATTCTCCTGCCCGTCGTCGCCATATTCCTTCTCGTGGCGGTGAACGACCGTGCCCGCATGGGCGACGCCGCGAACGGCATCGTTCCCAACCTGCTCGGCGGGATCGCCGTGTTCATCGCCACCGGGCTGGGAGTGCGCGCACTCGCCTCGCTGGCCGGCTGGATCTGAGCGGGACCGGGAGTTCCCCTCCTTCCGACGATCGACACCTTCACCTTCCTCGACACGACGCCGCCACATGACCGACGCCGCCATCTCCTCAGGACGAAAGGCCCTCGCTCGACTCGGGCGGGCCGCCGAGAAGACACGCCGCGAACTCGACGCGCTCGAGGGCGCGCTCCGCCGTGCGGAGGGGTCGGACTTCCCGATCGATCGCTACGAGGAGCTCCGTGGGCTGATCGAGCGGATCGGGGACTTCGTCGAGGAAGAGGGCACGCGGCTCCAGGAGAAGGTCCTTCACTCCGGCGGACTCGAGCCGGGTCGGATCCGGCGGGGCTGAGGGCGGGCGCATGGTCATCGATCGACGGACCTTCCTGCACCACTCGGCCCTCCTGGGCGTGGCCGGCGCGACCGAGCTGTCCGGCCCCTGGGTCCATGTGCGAGGCGCGCGCGACCACGACCTCGTGCTTCGAGGCGCGACGGTCCTCGACGGCACGGGGGCGGCAGGTGCCGGCGCCGACATCGCCATCGACGGGGACCGGATCACGAGGATCGGCGACGTGCCCGAGCGC
Source organism: Longimicrobiales bacterium (assembly GCA_035269045.1). GTDB lineage: Bacteria > Gemmatimonadota > Gemmatimonadetes > Longimicrobiales > Gaopeijiaceae > Gaopeijia. The sequence goes on from DATFJS010000171.1 coordinate 2,947, forward strand.
GGCGCGGTCGAGCTGGATCTCCGGGGCCTCGCGCTCGCTCCCGGCTTCGTGGACTTCCACTCGCACGCCGACCTCAACGTCCTGATCGAGCCGCGCGCGGAGAGCCGCGTCCGGCAGGGGGTCACGACCGAGGTCGTGGGTCAGGACGGCTCGTCCATCCTCTACTCGGAGGAGGCGCGCGCGGATCGGAATGCGCAGTGGATGGACCGCTACGGGATCCCCTTCGACTTCACGGACATCGGGAGCTTCCTCGACCGGGTCGACCGGACGCGGCCCGCGGTGAACATCGCCTCGATGGTCGGGCACGGGACGATTCGAGGGGCGGTCGTGGGGTATGCGGATCGCCCCGCGACGACGACCGAGCTGGACCGCATGGGTCGGATGGTCGTCGCGGCGCTGCAGCAGGGGGCCGTCGGACTCTCCGCCGGGCTCGAGTACACGCCGGGTGCGTTCTCGACGACCGACGAGCTCGTCTACCTCGCGAGCCGACTGCGCGGTGCGGACGCGATCCCGCGCGACCTGGGCGGCGAAGAACCGCCACTGCCGTCCCCCTTCGTCTTCGCGGCCCACATGCGCAACGAGGACGACCGTCTGCTGTCGGCGATCGAGGAGGTCCTGAACGTGGGGCGCGGCGCCGGCGTGTCGGTCCACGTATCACACCTCAAGGCGCAGGGTCAGCGCAACTGGTGGAAGGCGGAGATCGCCCTCCAGATGATCGACGCCACGGTGGCCGACGGGATCGACGTAACCTTCGACCGCTACCCGTACGTCGCCTACGCCACCGGGCTGACCTCGCTCTTTCCACCGTGGTCGAGAGAGGGCGGCACGCAGCGGCTGTTCGAGCGACTCACGACGTCGGAGGAGGGCCCTCGAATCCGCGAGGCGGTCCTCGACAAGGTGGCGCTGCTGGGCGATTGGAACGCCGTCCAGATCACCTCCTCCGGCTCCACGCCGTGGGCCCGCGGGCGCCGGCTCGGTGACCTGGCGGCCGAACGTGGGCGTGACCCCTTCGACCTGACCGTCGATCTGTTGCGGGAGAACGGAGGGAGCGTCGGTATGGTCGGGTTCGGAATGTCCGAGGAGAACACGGCCAGGTTCCTGTCACACGACCGGGCGATGGTCGCGTCGGACGGCGGAGCCTATGCGCCGTACGGACCGCTGTCGGGCAGTTCTCCCCACCCACGCGGCTACGGGACGTTTCCGCGCGTGCTGGGAAGGTACGTGAGGGAGCGGGGCGATCTCGGTCTGGCGGAGGCGGTGTCGAAGATGACCCTCGCGCCCGCACGCCGTCTCGGGCTGGCCCGCAACGTGTCGGGCGCGGCCGTCGGGATCGAGTCCCGTGGCCGCATCGCCCAGGGCTGGATGGCCGACCTCGTCGCCTTCGATCCGGCCGGGGTGTCGGATACCGCGACCTTCGACGCCCCGCACAGCTACCCGACGGGAATTCCCCACGTGATCGTCAACGGCGTGCTCACGATCCGGGATGGTGAACACACCGGCGACCTGGGGGGGCGGGGCATCCGCGGCTCCGGGCGTCGTGAGCCGGCGCGCCGATGACGGTTCCCGGACTCCCTCCCGACCTGATCGCGGATCTGGTCCGGCTCGCCGACGCAATTCCGGCCGACGCCGAGTGGGACGAGGCCCACGCGGCCATGCCGATCGAGGATGCCGCCTTCGACGAGCTCGCTCGCCGTGTGTTCTCCCACCAGTTCGCCGCCAACCCGACCTACCGGCGGTTCTGCGAGGGGCGGGGCGTGTCACCGGGGGAGTGGCCGGGGTGGGAGCATGTACCGGCCGTGCCGACCCGCGGCTTCAAGGACCTCGACCTGATCAGCGGGCCCTCCGACGCGGTCGAACGCACCTTCCGGACCTCGGGCACGAGCGCCGGGCGGGGTCGTCGGGGCACGCATCACGTGCTGTCGGTGGATCTCTACCGGCGACTGTCGCTGCCCTGGTTTCGCGCCAACCTCCTTCCGGACTTCGAGCCGGGAGACCGGATCCGGATTCTCTCGCTGGTCCCGCGAGCGGGCGCGCTCCCCGACTCGTCGCTGTCGGCGATGGTCGAGTTCGTGCTCGAGGCCTGCGGCGCCGAGGGCAGCCGGTCGGTCGTGGATCCCGCTTCGGGCATCGATGGCGCAGCGGTGACCGACTGGCTGCGCGCCGCGGAGGTGGATCGAGAGCCCGTCCTGGTTCTCGGGACGGCTTTCGCGTTCGTGCACCTGATCGACCACCTCGTCGACCGGGAGCTCCGGCTCTTCCTGCCGCCCGGCTCACGCGCCATGGAGACCGGCGGGTTCAAGGGCCGATCTCGCGAGGTCCCGCGGGACGAGCTCTACCGGGGCATCGCGGATCGCACCGGGATCCCGACCGATCGCATCGTCAACGAATACGGCATGACGGAACTGCTCTCGCAGTTCTACGAGCCGATCCTCCGCGCGCCCGGGACGTCGCGCCGCCACGTACCGCCCCCGTGGATGCGTACGCGGATCCTCGACCCGGACACGCTCGATCCGGTGGCTCCCGGCGAGTCGGGCCTGCTGCAGCACTTCGACCTCGGGAACCTCGGATCGGTATCCGCCGTTCTCACGGACGATCTTGGTCGCGCGTCGGGAGACGGCTTCGTCGTGCTGGGCCGGGTGCCGGGCTCCGAGCCGCGTGGGTGTTCGCTCGCCATGGACGAACTCCTCGAGGGGAGCGACCGATGAAGGACGAGCGACGTGACCCGGAGGTGGGTCCCACCGACACGGACGACCCCATCCATCCAGCGAACTCCCACGACCCGATCCGGGCCTTCGTTCTCCCGGATATCGTGCGGGCTACCGGCACCGTTCGGATCGAGCAGGCCGAAGGGCCGGACCTCGAGTCACCGGTCCTCGACCACGCGGGCATGCGGAATCTGTTCGACGGACTCCGAGAGGCGGGGCGGCGGCTGCGGAGCCGGCCGGTCGCCGAGCGGATCGAGGCGCTGGGCGCGGCGGGAGAGCGGTTCCTCGATCCGGACGGTCGAGCCGCGCGGGAGGCGGTGCCGCTCCTGGCGGCGAATGCCCGGCTCTCCGAAGAGGCCGCATCGGAGGTGCTGGCGGCGATGGCGGCGGACTGGACCGGGGCGCGCCTCACGGCCCTGGTCGAGTCGGAGTTTCCGGACGGGGGGCTCGACCGCGAGGAGAGCATGCGGCGAGTCGATCCGGCCGGCACGCCCGTGCGACGGATGGTGTCCGTTCCCGAGATCGTGACGACCATCTGCTCGGGAACGGTCCCCGGGGTCTCGACCACGGCCGCCATCCGGTCCCTTCTGGTCGGCGGCGGCACCCTGCTCAAGCCGGGCGCGGGCGACGTCGTGCTGCCGACGCTCTTCGCGCGGGCGCTCCGAGACATCGACGCGTACCTGGCGGACGCGCTCGCGGTGGTCTACTGGCGGGGCGGTGCCGCGCCGCTCGAGGATGCCGCCCTCGAGCGCTCGGACCGCGTCGTCGTGTACGGCGGCGACCCGACGATTCGCTCCGTCCGGGCGCGAACGTCCACGGGTGCGACGCTGGTCGAGTATCGACACCGCATCGGGGTGGCCGTGGTGGGCGCGACCGGGCTCGAGGCGGGTGGAGAGAGGGCCGCGGAGATCGCGCGCGCGGTGACGGGCGCCGTCGTACCCTATGAACAGCGGGGCTGCGTGTCGCCGGCGCGGGTCTATGCGATCGGACGTCCGGACGAGGCACGGGCCCTCTGTGGGGCCGTCGCGGAGGCGCTGGAAAATCGGGAGCGGGTCACGCCCTCGGTCCGGACACGCGAGGAGTCGGCGGCGTACCAGCAGCTCGTCGGGTCGCTCGAGCTGCGCCGGGCCGCCGGCGAGGATGTGGACGTGTGGGCCGGGAGAGGGTGGGCCGTCACGCTGGATCCGGCGGCGGAGCCGTTCGCCGGGGGACGTGTCGTGGTGGTCACGCAGCTCGACACGCTCGCCGACCTGGAGACCGAACTCGCCCGCTACCGAGGACGGCTCCAGTCGGTGGGGGTCGTCGGTGTGGACCGGGATCGGGAATCACGGGTCGCGCGATGGGCCGCGGACGCCGGCGCCTCGAGGGTCGGTCCGCTGAAGTACGCCGCCTACCCGCCTCCGTGGTGGATCCACGACGGACGGGGGCCGCTGCGGGCGCTGGTCGATCTGACGGAGTGGGAACCGGCGGACGGCTGAACCGGTCCGACGGCCGAGCACGGGGGCCGAGCACGGGGCGCGTGGCCCCCGACGACTACTCCTCTTCGGCGGGCTCTTCCGGCCAGATCACCATCTGGCGGATGCCGTTCGGGTTCTCCTCCACACGCACCTTGAGCGTGTCACCCTCGTCGATGCCGATGTCGTCCCGCATGTCCTGCGGAATCGTGATGCGTCCTCCGACACCCACGTTGACTTCGTCGTAGTAGAGGGTCCTGTAGATCGCCATTGAGGTCTCGGGGTCGTTGGTTCGGGGCCATTCCAGCCCTCAACTATATCAGGAAAGCCTTCCCCGGTTCAACGGGGACGTGAACAGGGTGCTCCACGAGCGAGCGTCCCGGAAGAATTCCGGTTCTGGCCCCGTAGGTCGCTACAGGACGATTTTCCACCCATACTCCGAGCCATGACCGACTACGCCATCCGACTCCGAGGCGTCACCAAGCACTTCGGCGACCACGTCGCGGTCGAGGACCTGGATCTGGACGTTCCGCGGGGCACCATCTGCGGGCTGCTGGGGCCGAACGGGTCCGGCAAGACGACCTCCATCCGGATGATCCTCGGGATCTACGTCCCGGACGGTGGGACGGTGGAGCTGCTCGGAGGCCCCCCCGATCACGAACACCGTCGGCGGGTCGGCTACCTCCCCGAAGAGCGAGGGATGTACAAGAAGATGCGCGTTCTCGACCACCTCGCCTTCATCGGCGAGCTGCGGGGCGTGCGGTCCTCCGACGGACGCCGTCGGGGCGGCGAGTGGCTCGAGCGCCTGGGGCTGTCGGAGTGGGCCGATCGCAAGGTCGAGGACCTTTCCAAGGGGATGCAGCAGAAGGTGCAGTTCGTGGCCACCGTGCTGCACGAGCCGGATCTCCTGATTCTGGACGAGCCGTTCAGTGGGCTGGACCCGATCAATCAGGACGTCCTCGAGGCGATCGTCCGCGAGCTGAATGCGCGCGGGACCACGATCCTCTTCTCGACGCACCTGATGGATCAGGCCGAGCGTCTCTGTCGGCGGGTCTGTCTGATCTCACGCGCCAGGAAGGTGCTCGACGGCGACCTGCGCGAGATCCGGGCGGCGGAGGACCGGGGCGACGTCGCGGTGGAGTTCGACGGCGACGCCGGGTGGCTCGACATTCCCGAGATCGAGACGGCAGAGCGGGAGGAAGACGGGTGGCACCTCCGCCTTCGTGACGACGTGCCCCCGAGGGTGATCGTCGAGCGGGCGCTGGCGTCGGGGATCGAGCTCCGCCGCTTCGAGCGCGTGGCACCCCGACTACACGAGATCTTCATCCGGCACGCCGGGGCCGAGGCCGCCGCGGAGGCCGGACGCCCGACCGACGTACGGGTCGCGGAGGCGGTCCGATGAAGTCCGCCGTATTCCCGATCATCAAGCGCGAGTACCTCGAGAGGGTTCGGAGTCGGTGGTTCATCATCGCCACGCTGGCGGGTCCTCTTCTCTTCATCGGGATCGCGGTCCTGCCGGTGCTCACGATGGGGTCGTCGGGGCCGTCGGAGCTGGTCGTCGTCGACCGGACCGCGCGGCTTCTCTCCACGGTGCAGCCCGGCCTCGAGGCTGCGGGGTACGCCGTCACGCCGGTCGCGGACGCCGCTGCCGCGGGCACGGATCCGGTGGCGGACCATACCCGGCGCATCCAGGACGACGAGATCTTCGGCATCCTCGTCCTCGACTCCGCCACTCTCGCCACGGGACGCGCTCGCCTGACGGTCGCGAACGCGCTGTCCCCGATCCGCGAGATGGCGCTCCGACAGGTGATCGCGCAGGGCGCTCTGGTGACCCGACTCAGTGCGGACGCACCGGAGGTGATCGGACTGCTGGCGGGGGGGACGCTCGACGTCGAGGTGCTCGACGACGAGGTGGAGGTCGAGGGATCGGACTTCATCCTGGCCTATCTCGGCGCCTTCCTCCTCTACATGACGCTGCTCTTCTACGCGGTCGCGGTCATGCGGTCCGTACTGGAGGAGAAGACGAGCCGGATCGTGGAGGTGATCCTGTCGTCCGTGCGTCCGGTCGAGCTCATGCTGGGCAAGATCCTCGGCGTGGGGGCGGTGGGCCTCACGCAGCTGGGCATCTGGGCCGTGTCGTTCGTGGTGCTGGCGGACGTCGGGCTTCCAAGGCTGATGGAGGCCCGGCCCGAGCTCGCGACGCTGCGGGAGTTCGCGTCGGTCGCGCCGACCGCGGGTCAGCTCCTGCTCTTCCTCGCGTTCTTCCTCGGGGGCTACTTCCTCTACTCGAGCCTGTACGCCGCGGTCGGCGCGATGGCCAACTCGGATCAGGAGGCGCAGCAGGCGCAGGCCCCGCTGGTGATTCTCATGATCGTCCCGGCGGTGATCCTGCCGGGCGTGCTGGAGAATCCCGAATCGACGATGGCCGTCTGGACGTCACTCGTCCCCTTCTTCGCGCCGGTGCTGATGTTCGCGCGGGCGGTGTCGGGGTGGGCGTCGGGCGCGGAGGTCGCCGTGGCTCTGGCGGGGATCGCGGTGACGACGGTGGTCGTCGCGTGGATCGGGGGCCGGATCTACCGGGTGGGGATCCTGATGACGGGCAAGCGTCCGTCGGTGCGCCAGCTCTGGCGGTGGGTGCGGACGGGCTGATCGCGTGCGGCCGACTCGGCGCCGACCCGGCGCGCCGGGCCTCTCGCGATCTGCCGGGCGTCACTCGGCGGTGCCGCCCTCGTCCTCCTCTTCGTCGGGCAGGGCCGACCGCAGAAGACCCACCAGCTGATGCTCCTCGAAGGAGCGGGCGCGGTGGATGACTTCCTGGTAGGAGGGCTCGATCAGGATGGGCGCGGTCCGCACGGGACCACCGAGCGCGGCATCGTCGGCGGGTGAGAAGCAGAGCCGCCCCTTCACGCTGTCGGTGCGTCTGGGGTCGTCCACGATCTCGATGTAGACGTCCCAGAAGTGACCGCGGTGGCTGACCGTGGCGAGATGGGGTCCGTCCGACGGCGGTCCGGTCGGAGGACGCGGCTCGGGGGGCTGGGGCTCCGGGGCGGAATCGCCGGAGTCGGCCGTCGGGCCGGGGGCGGCTCCGGGGAGGCGCGCGTCGTCGTGGGGTGGGGGCGTATCGTCCATCATCTTCTGCAGTGTATCAGGATACGGCGCGCTTCGCCTCGGCGAGCAGGCTCCGCAGGCGACCGAGGTCTGCGGGATCCGGATCGACGCCGCCGAATCGGAGACGCAGGTACAGCGTGGTGAAGCGCTCGGCCGCCGGGAAGGCCTCGGGACGTTCGCGCTCGATACGGCGGAGCAGCTCCGACGGCGGAACGGCGTCCGAGTCGATCAGTCCGGTCCGCTCCACCCTTCGGACGAAGGCTCCCCAGGCTCTCGACTCCGGCCGAACGGACTTCGGCCGGGGCGTCACGACGAACCGCACCAGGATCACGCCGCCGAGTCCGCCGACCAGCCAGAGCCACACGCCGCCCGGAAGGCCGCCTTCCGTCGACGCGGCGCCATCCTCGTCGCCACCGAGAAATTCGGTGAGCCTGCCGAAGAGGTTCGCCTGCAGAGCCAGATCGTACTCGAGCACCCACTGGGTCCACCGGTACGACAACCCGCTGAACAGCCGGGAGCCGGGGAACGTCCACCACCCTCCCGCCGCGGTCCCTCCACCGGAGCCCGCCGGTGTCGGGTCCCACTCCACCCAGCCGTGGCCGGGGAACCACACCTCGACCCACGAATGGGCCTCGTTCTGGCTCACGGAGAGGAAGTCGCCGAACTCGTTCCACTCTCCTCCCAGAAACCCGTTCACGTTCCGGGCGTGGATGCCCGCGGCCCGCAGCAGCACGACCATCGACGAGCTGAAGTACTCGCAGTGCCCCTCCCGCCGTTCGAAGAGGAAGTGGTCGAGTGAGGTCTGGCGCGCGGTCGCCGGGAGGTCCCGGGTATAGCCGAACTCGGTCGTCAGGTAGCGGTGGATCGACGCCACGCGGTCGTACCGGCTGTCGAAGGGCGCGGTCAGGGAGTCCGCGAGCTGGACGACGCGGGCCGCAAGGTCGGGCAGCTGCAGGTATCGATCGGGATCAGGGAAGTAGCTGCCGGCGCTCGCACGGAGGGCGTCTGCGTCGGGCTGTACGGCGGTCGAGACCGCGGTGTAGGACGGGCGTGAGGGAGAGCCCCAGTAGAACCAGTCCCCGACGTCGTCCATGAGCGGGCGTATCGGCGAGTCCGGCTCGACCGAGCGGAGCGGGTTGAGGCCGAAGACCACGGGCACGTCGAGCGGCGCGGCGGTGATCTTCTGGACCACCGTGGTGTCCGGCCACCTCGCGCTCAGCCAGCGAACGGGCGTGTTCGCGGGGCGGTCGGGGTCGGACCGGGTCCAGACGACGCCGTCGAAGCGATCGTACGAGCGGCCGCGCCACCGAAGGTTCCCGAGGCGCTCCGGACGTCCGCCGGGAAATTCCACCTGCAGGACGACCTCGGGGTTGGCCGCGATGGTCGCGCCGTGCTGGCCGAGCGAGATCCGGTCGGAGAACCCGGCGATCGACGTCGCGGCCACGTCCCCCCGCCCCGGCCACGAGCGGGAGACCCGCGGAAAGGTTACGAACACCGCGATCGCCATCGCGAAGGTCACGACGGAGAGCCCGAGCGAGGTGACGACGAAGGAGCGATCCAGCGTGGCGTCGGGCGCGCCGAATCGGATGGACTTCCGCCGGACCAGCCCGATCGCGATGGCCGCCGATCCGAGCACGACGAAGAGAAGGAAGGAGAGTGCGAAGAGCGCCCCGGGTCGGTAGGCGGTGGATGCGAGGACCAGCGCGAACGACAGTGCGTAGAGCCGGACGTCGTTCGTCATGTCCGCCGATCGCAGGACCTCGAAGCAGACCAGGAGGAGCAGGAGGTCGACGACCGGGACGACCAGGTCACCGCCGAAGAGCGTCGCGATCAGGAACGCACGTGCGACGAGCAGGAGAGCGAGCGGAATCGTGAGCCGCTCGAGCCACTCGACCGTGGTCTCGGACGGCCTCCAGAACAGGCTGGCCAACAGCGCCGCCGCCGCGGGAATCGCCGATATCGGCTCGAAGCCCGCTCCCGACGCGAAGGCGAGCAGTCCGGACAGCGCCATGAGCACGACCAGCCTGCGATGGACCAGCTCGAGCCTCACGACGCCCCCCCGTCCGCTCCGCCCGCCGCACCCTCTCCGTCCCCGTCCGGTGCAGCTCCGGCACGCGCCAGGATCGCGTCGGCCCAACCCACCGGCCGGGATCCGGCGGTCACCCGGACGCATCGATCCCTCGGGACGGGAGGCGCCGTGTCGGCCGAGCCGAACTCGACCCGTGCGAGTGCATCGAGCACCCGCTCGAGCTGGCCCGGGCCCGATCCGGGGGGAACCACCCGGTCCCCGGCGTGAAGCGCCACCGGTGAGCCGTCACGCAGGAGCCGGGCCAGGAGCGACGCCGTCAGGTCCGCGGCGCGTTCGGCAGGGTCGCCCTCCGGGGTGCCCACGTCGAGCGAGACCCAGAGCGCCTCGGCCGCGGCCCGATCGAATTCACGAATGACGGCCCGACCCGTGCGGGCCGTCGCCTTCCAGTGGATGTCGCGCGGGTCGTCGCCCGGGCGATACTCGCGAAGGCTCCGGTACTCACCTCTGGCACCCCGCTCCGAGCCCTGGGAGTCCTGCGATCGCCGCTGTCGCCGCCCCGCCGCCCCCGCCGGCAGGCGCACCCGGAGATCGATCCGTGGCCAGACGAGGATCTCACCCCGCACCGGTACGTCGCGCTCCTTCCTGAACAGACCGAACGGGTAGTCGGTGGCCAGCGTGAGCTGCTCGAGCGGATACACGCCGCGGTTCAGGAAGACCTGGCTGGAGCGTGCACCGGCGGAGGCGCCGGGCGCGACGTGCGCGAGGAACGCCACCTCCGGGAGACCGGGCTCCTGCAGTTCGAGCGCGTAGGTCGCCAGGAAGCCCTTGCCGTTGGTTACGCGGTAGTGGATCGGGATCGCCTCGCCGACGTGCCCGCCCCCCGGCACCCGGCGCGTGATCTGGAGGCTGCGGAGCGTCTGCTCGGAGAGCCATCCGCTCACGGCCATCGCTCCGAGCATCGCACCCAGGAGGAGGTAGAGGAGGTTGTTGCCGGTGTTGATGGCCGCGAACCCGATCGCGAAGGTCCCGGCGACGAAGAACGTCCCGGCTCGAGTGAAGCGGATGCGGCGCCAGGATCGCAGTCGCCGCCATATCTCCCCGGCCGTCCGCACGGGCGACGCCAGGGCGGACCGGAGTGCGGGGCCGAAGCCGCGCCTCGGGGTCACACCGGGGCCTCGACCTCGAAGAGGATCTCTTCCAGAAGCATGGCCGCGGTCTCATGGGCGTCCGCGGTAGAGGACGCGGCCCCCGCCGGGAGAATCCGATGTGCGAGGCACGGTACCACCAGGTCACGCACGTCCTCGGGCACCACGAAGGTCCGCCCCCGAGTGAGCGCGAGAGCGCGGGCGGCACGGAGCAGTGCGACGGCGCCGCGCGGGCTCGCGCCCAGCTGGATCGACGAGGTCTCCCGCGTCCGGCGGACGATCTCCATCACGTAGTCGACGACCGCCGGATCCGCGTGGACCTCCTCGACCCGCCGCTGCAGTTCGAGCACGTCGGATGGCCCGATGCGGGGCTCGAGCCGGTCCACCGGTGCGTGCCCGCCGCGCGACTGCGTGAGGATGCGTCGCTCCGCCTCCGCGTTCGGGTAGCCGATGGTGAGGCGCATGAGGAATCGGTCCAGCTGGCTCTCGGGTAGGGGGTAGGTCCCGTGATGCTCGAGGGGGTTCTGCGTGGCGAGCACTAGGAAGGGTCGAGGCAGTTCGAACTCGTCCTCGTCGATCGACACACGTCCCTCCTGCATCGCCTGGAGCAGCCCCGACTGCGTGCGCGGCGGCGCGCGATTGATCTCGTCCGCCAGCACGACCTGTGTGAAGATCGGCCCGGTCCGGATGTCGAATTCCGCGGTCTGCGGATTCCATACCGAAACACCCAGAACGTCGGAGGGGAGGAGGTCACTCGTGAACTGGATGCGTCGGAAACTCAGCCCGAGGGCCCGAGCGAGCGCGTTCGCGAGCGTCGTCTTCCCGACACCCGGAACATCCTCGAAGAGCACGTGTCCTCTCGCGAGCAGCGCGGCCAGAGCGAGGCGAACCACACGCTCCTTCCCATGGAACACCGTCTCGATGTCGGAGACGAGGGTGTCGAGGACGGCGAGCGACGGATCGGCTTGGGGTGGCGCGGAGGCGTCGGACATGCGGGCGGGGGGATCGAGGAGGAAGCGGTCCCGATTCGAATCGATGAAACAATCCGAGAATCAGGTGTAACACCCGCCGATTTGGAAAGGATCCGGCTAGGTGGGACTACGCGTTGACGACTACGCAGAACTCCGGATACCTTCTGAGGCTTTATGCGGAGTCAGGCGGTTGATGACGGATCGGAACGGGTTTCGGTCCGCGTTCTCAACAGGGAATCGCACGTTATGGGCGTAACGAGAAAGATCGGAATCGCGGCCGTCGTCGTGACGGTGCTGGCCGGAGGCAGTCTCGCCTTCGTACAGGATGGCCAGGATGCGAACGCCGCTGCGCAGGCAGCGGCCCCGGCGGGGTCGAGCACCGGCGACAACTACGGCAACGACGCCGGAATCCAGCCGATCGCGTTCCCGCATGCGATTCACGCGGGCACGAACCGGATCGACTGCGCCTACTGCCACTACTCCGCCGAGCGCTCCGTCTCGGCCGGCATTCCCCCGGTGTCCACCTGCATGGGGTGCCACGCCGCCGGGAAGGTCCAGGTCCAGTCGGAGCAGGGCCAGCAGCAGATCGAGATGGTCCAGGAGTACTGGAACGACGGCGAGACGATTCCGTGGGTGCGCATCCACAAGGTCGCCGATCACGTGAAGTTTCCGCACATGCGTCACATCAATGCGGGACTGGACTGCACGCAGTGCCACGGTCCGGTCCAGGAGATGGGCGTTCTTCAGCAGCCCGACCCCGCCTGGGGCGACGGAAAGATGGGCTGGTGCATTTCGTGTCACGTCGAGCAGGACGTGAGCCGTGACTGCACCGTCTGCCACTACTGAGGCCCGAGATGAGCGCCGATATGAGCAGTGGGATCAAGCGTAGAGACTTCCTCAAGGTCGTCGGGGTCGGCGGTGTCGGAGCCGGCCTGACCGGGTGTTCGACCGAGAGCGCCGAGAAGCTTCTCCCGTACGTGGTTCCGCCGGAGGACATCACGCCCGGCGTCGCCACCTGGTACACCTCCACCTGCAACGGCTGCTCCGCCGGCTGCGGCATGTGGGTGCGCACCCGAGAGGGGCGCGTGGTCAAGGTCGAGGGGAATCCGAACCATCCGGTTTCGGAAGGTGCGCTCTGTCAGCGCGGACATGCCTCGCTGCAGGCGCTGTACGCCCCGGACCGTTACACCGGGCCGATGCAGCGCGTGAACGGGGAACTCCAGCCGATCTCCTGGGACGAGGCGGAGGCGCTTCTCGCCGAGCGGATCCAGGGCGCGGCCGGCAACGTTCTCTTCATCGGCGGCGCCATGGGTCCGACGATGGCGGACCTGGTGGACCAGTTCCTCAGTTCGGTGGGCGGATCGCGCGTCGAATGGGAGGGCCTGAACGAGGCGCCGCTCCGTGAGGCCACGCGGATCGCCTTCGGGCGCGACGTGGTTCCGCACTACGAGTTCGAGGGCGCGGAGTTCATCCTCTCCTTCGGTGCCGACTTCATCGAGACGTGGGTCTCGCCGGTTCAGTATCAGCGCGGGTTCGCCCGCGCCGCCGGCGTCGACGACGAGGGTCGCAAGGGCGAGTTCGTGTACGTCGGCCCCCGCCTGAACCTCACGGGCCAGAACGCCGACGAGTGGGTGCCGATCCCGGCCGGCGGCGAGGCCGCCGTCGCGCTCGGCATGGCATCGGTCATCGCGGGCCGCATCGGAAACGCCGGTCCCTACGCCGAGATTCTCCAGGCGTACTCGCCGGAGGCCGCGGCCGAGGCGACGGGTCTCGAGGCCGCGACGATCCGCGAGCTCGCCGATCGTTTCCAGAACGCCCCGTCCGTCGCGATGGGCCCGGGTGTCGCCGGTCAGCACCGGAACGCCACGGCCGCCAACCTCGCGATCCACATCCTCAACTCCGTGGCGGGCAACGTCGGATCGCGCGTCCGCCTGGTCGAGAACGCCCAGAGCGCCCCGTCCCGCCCCTACGGCGAGGTCGAGGCGGCCATCCGTTCGATGGCCTCGGGCGGCGTCGGCGTGGTGATGGTGCACGGCACCAACCCCGCCTACGGGCTTCCGCCGGCATCGGGCTTCAACGACGCCTTCGCGGGCGTGCCGTTCAAGGTCTCGTTCGCGACCGAGCCGGACGAAACGGCGGCGATGGCCGACCTGATCCTTCCGGATCGTCACTTCCTGGAGGCGTGGGGGGACGCGAGCCCGCGTCCCGGCGTCTACTCGCTCCAGCAGCCGGCGATGGAGTCGGTCCCGCACTTCGACTCGAAGCAGACGGGTGACGTCCTTCTCTCGGTCGCCACGCGTGCCGGCAGCCCCGTCGGGCCCGCCACGACGTACGACCACCTGCGGAACCGGTGGCAGAGTCTCCACCAGAGCGTAGGCGTCGCCCAGGACTTCGAGGCCTGGTGGCGCGGCGCGCTGAAGAGCGGTGTGGTCGAAGTGCCGGTCCCGGCGACCGAGGAGCCGGTCACCCTCCGCCAGCCGGACGCGGCGCTGATCTTCGACACGCCCGCCTTCGACGGGGACGGCGAGTTCGTCCTCATGGTGTATCCGTCATCCCGTTTCGGAGACGGAAAGCAGGCGAACAGCGCCTGGATGCAGGAGCTGCCCGACCCGGTCTCGAAGATCGCCTGGCACGGGTGGATCGAAATCCATCCGGCCGCCGCGGAGCGTCTGGGTGTCGACAAGGGGGACGTGGTCACCGTTACGTCGCCGCACGGCGCGGTCGAACTGCCGGTCTTCACCTATCCGGGAGTCCGCGAGGACACCGTCGCCGTTCAGATGGGCATGGGGCGCCAGAACTCCGGACGCTACGCGAACGGCAATGGCGTGAACGCCATGACGCTGCTTCCGGCCGAGGCCGAGCAGCCGTCCGGCGGACTCGTCCACCTCGCGACGCGTGTCTCCGTCGTTCCGACCGGTGACGTCTACCGGCTCGCCACGATCGAGGGATCCGACAGCCAGTCCGGCCGCGGAATCGCCCCTGCCGCCTACATCGGTTCTCTCGGCCACTCCGAGGACGCGGGCTACGAGGGCGAGGGTGAAGGCGAGGGGGGCTACGAGGAAAAGCCCCTCGAGGAGATGCAGATGCTCGGCGGCTTCGGTGCCGTCGAAGTCGAGGGCAAGGCCGCCGACTGGCCCCTTCCGGGCACGGAGCGCGGCGACTATGCCGATCCGGAGACGCCGCGCTGGGCGATGGCGATCGATCTGGACAAGTGTACGGGCTGCTCCGCCTGCATCGTGGCGTGTCAGTCCGAGAACAACGTCGCCTTCGTGGGCGAGGACCAGGTCCGCATGGGCCGGGACCTCGGCTGGATCCGCCTCGAGCGCTACTACGAGACGGTCGACGCGTCGCACGCCGGTACGCTCGACGTGCGGCACCTCCCGATGCTCTGTCAGCACTGCAACAACGCGCCGTGCGAGCCGGTCTGCCCGGTGGTCGCGGCCTACCACACGCCGGACGGCCTGAACGGTCAGGTCTACAACCGGTGCGTGGGCACGCGGTACTGCGCGAACAACTGCCCGTACAAGGTCCGCGTGTACAACTGGTACAGCTACGCGGACGTCCCCGAGCCGCTCAACTGGCAGTACAACCCGGACGTGACCATCCGGAACACGGGGATCATGGAGAAGTGCTCGTTCTGCGTGCAGCGCATCCGCGAGGTGCAGAACAAGGCCGTGGTGGAGGGACGCGCGATCGCGGACGGCGAAGTCGTGCCGGCCTGTCAGCAGTCCTGTCCGGCCGAGGCGATCGTCTTCGGAAACATCAAGGACTCGACGTCCCGCGTGGCCGAACTGGCGGAGAACGAACGGACGTACCGAGTGCTCGACAAGCTGATCAACACACAGCCTGCCGTGCACTACCTGAAGAAGGTGACCTTCCACGAAGTCGAGGACGCGGCCCACTAGGGCGGCGCCGACACGAGCCCGCGGAACGAGAACTCGCATGGCGACGTTGACGGAAGCACAGAAGCGAGGAGCCCTCGCTCACCCCGACGTGGATCTCCACGAAGAGGTGAATCGGGACATCCTCAAGATGCTCTCCGCCCCCGGAAAGGGGTGGTGGTTCCTGTTCTCCCTCGCCGTTCTCGGCGTCGGGCTGATGTTCGGCTCGTGGGGATGGCAGATCTACCGGGGCATCGGAGTCTCCGGGCTCACGTCGCCGGTGGGCTGGGGTGCGTACATCACGACCTTCGTCTTCTGGGTCGGTATCGCGCACTCCGGAACGCTGATTTCCGCGATTCTCTTCCTCTTCCGGGCACCGTGGCGTCAGTCCATCTACCGGATGGCCGAGGCGATGACGGTGTTCGGGGTGATGACGGCGGGACTGTTCCCGCTCATCCACGTCGGCCGTGTCTGGCACGCCTACTGGCTCATCCCCTACCCGAACGCGCGGTACCTCTGGCCGAACTTCCGGTCGCCGCTCGTCTGGGACGTGTTCGCGGTCACCACCTACTTCACGGTCTCGTCGGTCTTCTTCTATCTCGGAATGGTGCCCGACATGGCCGCCGCCCGGGACAAGGCGACCGGCTTCCGTCGCAAGCTCTATCGGGTGATCGCGCTCGGCTGGCGCGGGACCGATCGCCAGTGGCACCACTTCGGCAAGGCGTATCTCTTCCTCGCCGCCCTCGCGACGCCGCTGGTGCTCTCGGTGCACTCCGTCGTTTCGTGGGACTTCGCGATGTCGATCGTGCCGGGCTGGCACGCGACCGTCTTCGCGCCCTACTTCGTGGCCGGAGCGATCTTCTCCGGTGTGGCGATGGTGATCACCCTCGCCGTGCCGATCCGGAAGGTGTTCGGGCTCGAGGCCTACCTCACGACGAAGCACTTCGACGCCATGGCCAAGCTGGTCATGCTCACGTCGATGATCGTCTTCTACGCCTACCTGACCGAGTTCTTCATGGCGTGGTACTCGGGTGAGCCGCCCGAAAAGCAGATGTTCTGGAACCGCCTCTTCGGGCACTACTGGTGGGCCACCTGGATCATGCTGATCTGCAACGGCATGATTCCGTTGATGCTGTGGTTCAAGCGGGTGCGTCACTCGATTCCGGCCCTGTTCGCCATCACGATCTTCATCAACATCGGGATGTGGTTCGAGCGGTTCGTGATCATCGTGACCTCGCTGAGTCACGAGTTCGCGCCGTTCGCGTGGGGCGTCTACCGCCCCTCGCTCACCGAGATGGGCATCGTGATCGGCAGCTTCGGCTGGTTCAGCTTCTGGTTCCTCCTCTTCATCCGTCTGCTGCCGCCGGTGGCGATCGCGGAGCTGAAGGAGGTGATTCCGCCCAGGATGCGTCGCACGTCGGGCGGACATGACGGACACGACGCGGTGCCGGCGACCGCCCCGGCGGGAGACTGACGATGAGCCAGAGCGGAATTCTCGCCTCCTACGACTACCTCGACTCGACGGTAGACGCCGTCAAGGAGCTCCGTGATGCGGGCTTCGACGAGGTCATCACGTACGCGGCGTATCCCGAGCACCACCTCGAGGACGCCCTCGGATACGGGGAGAGCCCGGTCCGTGTGTGGACGCTCGTGGGAGGACTCACGGGTACGGCCACGGGCTTCGCCTTCACGGCCTGGACATCGATGGACTGGCCGCTGATCACCGGGGGAAAGCCGGTACTCTCGATGCCGGCCTACGTGGTCATCGCATTCGAGATGACGATTCTCTTCGGTGCGCTCGCGACCGTGCTCGGGATGTTCATCAACAGCCGGCTGCCGAACGTCACGCCCCCCGTCGTCTACGATCCGGAGTTCAGTTCGGGTCGCTACGGCGTATTCGTCCCCGCCTCCGGAACCGATCTGGACCGGGCTCGGGAGATCCTTCGGAAGCACGACCCCGCCGAGACGCGGGAGGGTGCCCATGCGTAAGCTGATTCGCCTCGCCGTCGTGGCCGTCGTCCTCGGATCCACATCCGGGTGTGCGGCGCTCGACGACGCGATGGTCTACATGTTCGGCCGGTCGATGCGCGACCAGGCGTCGTTCGACCCCTACGAGAACACCCGGAGCCCGGCCGACGCCGCGGTCTCCTTCTCGTCGGGCAATTTCGCGCCGGACCCGAACTCGGTCATGTACGGAACGCCGACGGAGCACGACTACGACGTGCCCGACTTCGACGCGTCGTACACGGTACGGTTCGATCCCATGCTCGACTCGCTCGAGAATCCGCTGACTGCGGATCAGGCGGATCCGGCCCGGGGCGAGGAGCTCTACATCCGCGTCTGCGCGCCGTGTCACGGGGACGCCGGCATCGGTGCCGAAGCCTATCTCGTCCAGCAGTGGCCCGCGTTGCAGGTCTACAACCTCGCCGGTGAGACCGTGCAGGGATATTCCGATGGCTACCTCTACGCGATGGTTCGCGTCGGTCGCGGCCAGATGCCGCAGTACGGCCACCAGGTCACCCACTTCGACCGCTGGCACATCGTGAACTATGTCCGGCAGCTGCAGGCGGACTACAACGCCTCGCAGGGAGCCCCGGCGCCCGCGGGTGATACCGGGGCCGCCGGTGACACCGGGGAGGGGAACTGACATGGCACACATCCACATCCCCGAGCAGATTCCGGCACGCTTCGTCACCCGCAACAAGGCGGCGATGTCGATCTTCGGCGTGATGGCGCTCGTCGGCGCCGTCGCGTTCTTCATGCAGCTGCAGCGGGACGCGCAGGCCGCCTGGGTCAGCTACGTCTCCAACTGGCTGTTCTTCACGTCGGTCGCGATGGGGGCGCTGGCGTTCGCCGCGGCCACCACCATCGTGCGCGCCAAGTGGAACTGGTCGCTTCGCCGCGTCAGCCTCGCGGGCGTCGCCTTCCTGCCCATCTCCTTCGTGCTTCTGCTTCCCATGCTCGGGCTCCGGGAGGTCTACTTCCCGTGGATCGAGCAGATGGCGTACGATCCGATCGTGCAGGCGAAGGCGGCGTATCTGAATACCGGGTTCCTGATGGTCAGGAACTTCGTCGGACCGCTACTCATGTTCTCGCTGGCCGGGTACTTCGCGTACCTCGCGCTGCGTCCGGACATGGGGCGGCTCGACGAGAGCGAGCTCGATGCCGGGCAGCAGAAGTGGCGTGACCGCCTCATGGCGGGCTGGACCGGTCAGGACAACGAGGAAGTCCGCAGTCGCAACCGGATGGCGCGTCTGGGGCCCGTCTTCATCATTGTCTACGCCCTGGTGATGAGCTTCGTGGTCTACGACTACGCGATGTCGCTCGAGTCGCACTGGTTCAGCACGCTGTTCGGCGGCTGGTTCTTCATGGCGGCGCTCTGGGGCGGAGTCGCCTTCACGGCGCTCGCCGGGGTGTGGCTGCGGGGTCAGGACGACTTCGCGTACAAGGCCATCTCGATCCAGCAGCGCCACGACATCGGCAAGCTCGCCTTCGGATTCACCGTGTTCTGGACCTACCTCTTCTGGTCCCAGTACATCGTGATCTGGTACGGCAAGCTCCCGTGGGAGCAGATCTACATGGTGAAGCGGGCCGGCCACGGGTGGGGGACGTTCTCCCTCCTGGTCATCGTGACCTGCTTCGTCATCCCGTTCGCGGGTCTGATCGGCCGCTCGCCGAAGCTGAGCACGAAGTGGCTCGGCTTCATGACGATGACGATCCTCTTCGGCCTGTGGTGCGAGCGGTACTGGCTGATCGCGCCGACGGTCCAGACGAGCGGCTACGACGTAACGAACATGCTCTATCAGACGGGTATCGCCGTCGGCTTCCTCGGCCTGTTCATGGCCGCCGTGCTCTGGTTCTTCAACACCTTCCCGATCGTGCAGATCTGGCAGCCTCCGCAGTTCGAGGAGACGCACGAGCAGGAGCTCGCGCACACCGCCTGATCGACGACGATCGACAGTACCGAAGTGTGCGGCCGAGGGGCCCCGTCGAGTGGATCGGCGGGGCCCCTCGGTGCATACTTGGGATACCCTTCGCGGACATCACTCGCCCCACGGCCGACAGGCCCAACCCGGTTCCACGCCATGCGAACGCTTTCACTCGCCTTCGTCGCGGTCCTCACCGCCTGCGCTTCCTCCCCCTCCGTCCCGACCGACGCTCCGCTCGAGGGAACGACCTGGGAAGTCGTGGAGGTCCGGGGGATCACGCCCCCGAGCTCCGCGGGGGACGACCCCTTCATCCTCATTCAGAGCGGGGTCGGTGAACTCGTGGGCAACACCGGGTGCAACTCCTTCAACGGACCGTACCGCGCCACCGGCAACGAACTCGTCATGGGTCCCTTCGCCTCGACGCGGCGGGCGTGTCCGTCCGAGCTCGGCGACTTCGAGACCATCATGCTCGACGCACTCACGAAGACCCGCTTCTACGTGATCCGCCTGAACGAGCTGTTCCTGTACGACGGCCCGGAGGCGCACATGCGGCTCCGTCGGGGCGGCGAGTGACGCCACGCGCTCCCCGCGCTCTGCTGGGGGCGGCCGTCGTTCTCACGGCCATGACGGCGAGCGGTCTCGAGGCCCAGCGCGCCCAGGAGTTCGCGGCGTCCGTGCGCTCCTTCATCGACGTGGATGCCCCGCGCGTGATCATCGAGGGGGTTCGGCTGGTCGACGGCACCGGAGCCCCCGCGCGGGAGAACATGCGCGTGGTGATCGAGGGCGAGCGCATCGTGTCGGTCGGTCCGGCCGAGGGCGACCCGGACGTCGGTGAAGGCGCCACCCTCATCGAGGGCGAGGGCCGTACGCTGACCCCCGGCTGGGTGATGCTCCACGAACACATGTTCTACCCGTCGGGGCAGCGGAGGTACAACACGAACGAGGTCAGCTTCCCGCCGCTGTATCTGGCGGGCGGCGCGACGACGATCCGCACCGGCGGAAGCATGGACCCGTACACCGACCTCCGTATCCGGCAGCGGATCGAGGAGGGGCGGCAGCC
>DATFJS010000172.1:0-11210 GCA_035269045.1 Longimicrobiales bacterium
TCCCGCACGATCCTCGACCAGAACGGCGCGGAGGCGCTGCTCGGCAACGGGGACATGCTCTTCCTGCCGCCCGGGCAGAACGACGGGGTCCGAATCCAGGGTGCCTTCCTCTCCACCGAGGACACCGACCGGCTGCTCGGCTGGTACCGCAAGATGGCGGATCAGCGGACTGCCCTCGAACTCAAGCAGGCGCTCGACGAGATCGACATCCTCGAGGAGCTGCAGAGTCTGCAGATGGCCGAGGCGGGCGCGGTGCAGGAGGCGATCGCCACCGAGTGGGACGAGCTCTTCCGCGCCGCCGCGGAGGTGTGCATCTCCAACGGCGGCGGCTCGACGTCGCTGCTCCAGCGGAAGCTGAGCATCGGATACGGACGTGCCGCCCGCATCACCGACCAGCTCGAAGACGCCGGGGTCGTCGGTCCGCAGGACGGGTCCAAGCCGCGCGACATTCTCATCACCATGGACGAGCTCGACCAGCTCTTCCCGGGCACGTGAGGCGGCCCCGTACGTCGAGGGAGGAACGGTGTCCGCCCCACGAGCGTACCGTTCCCATGCGCTCTCCACTCGGTACCCCGATTCTCTCCGCCCTCGTCGCGGCAGGCTTCGCCGTCCTGTCGACGGGGCTCCTCCCGGGCGACGTGCGTGCCCAGCAGTCGAAGGCGACCGCGGCCATCGCCGCCGCGGCCGACCGCTACACCGAGATCTCGGCCCTCTGCGCGGACTTCGAGCAGTCGCTCGTGTCGGGCGTACTGGGCCGGGAAACACGGAGCGAGGGTCGGCTCTGCCAGGCCCGCCCGAATCTGTTCGAGATGGATTTCTCCGACCCCGAGGGCGACCGGATCGTCGTGGACGGCGAGCACGTCTGGGTCTGGTACCGGTCGATCAATCCGGAAACCGTCCTTCGCGTGGCGCTCGATCCCACGAGGGGGGGCTTCGATTTCTACCGCGAGTTCCTCTCGGATCCGCTTCAGAAGTACGAGGTGTCCGGAGGAAACGACGAACGGATCGGCGGTGTCGAGACGGTCCGTGTGTCGCTCGAGCCTCGGGAGTCACGCGGGTACGAGGGCGCCGAGGTGTGGATCGACCCGGAGACCGACCTCATCCGCCGCATCGCGATCCGCGAGGAGAACGGGAACGTGCGTACCGTGACGCTCAGCGACATCGACCTCGCACCCGCGATTCCGGACCGTACGTTCGTCTTCGAGGTGCCGGAGGGCGTGAGTGTCGCGGGTCCGCGGGGTGGCGTGCGATGATGCGATCTTCGAGGGAGGGAGCGGGGCGATGAAGTCGAGAGAGCTCCCGGTGTTCCCGGTGACGTCCGAGCCGGTGCGCGACGAGGTGTCGCCGCACGTCCTCCCGATGCATCGGGATCTCGGGGAGGCGGGCCCTCGGGGAGGTCCGCGAATCGCCCTCATCACCCTCGGATGCGACAAGAACACCGTCGACTCGGAGCGGATGATGGCGGCGCTGGTCGGCAACGGCGCGCACGTATCCGCCGATGTCGAAAACGCGGACGTCGTGATCGTGAACACCTGTGGCTTCATCGAGGCCGCCAAGGAGCAGTCGATCGAGACGATCCTCGCCGCCTGCGACCTGAAGGAGACCGGCGACCTGAAGGCGGTCGTCGCCGTCGGCTGCATGGTGCAGCGCTACAAGGACGAGCTTTCGACCGAGATCCCCGAGGTCGACCTCTTCATGGGGCTCACCGACCTCCAGGGGCTCGTCCCGGAGCTTCGGAGGCGGGATCTGCTTCCTCCCGAGGAGGCGGTATCGACCATGGAGCGGCCGCTGCGCATCCTGTCGACGGAGGGGGCGCACACCTCCTTCCTGAAGATCAGCGAGGGGTGCGACCACACCTGTGCGTTCTGTGCCATCCCGCTCATGCGCGGGCTGCACCGGTCCCATCCGCTGGAAGAACTCGTGCTCGAGGCGCAGGGGCTCGCGGCCAGCGGCGTGCGCGAGGTCAACATCATCTCGCAGGACACGACCTGGTACGGCCGCGACCTGCGACGCCGGGACCGCGAGGCACCGATGTTGCCGGACCTTCTCCGCGCACTTCTCGACCGCACCACGGTGGACTGGTATCGGCTGTTCTACATGTACCCGTCCGGAACCACGCGCGAGATCGTGGATCTCATCGCGGAGGGGACCGCACGCACCGAGGGGCCGCGCATCGTGCCCTACCTCGACATGCCGCTCCAGCACGGGAGCGACCGAATCCTGACGGCCATGCGTCGCCCGGAGCGTCGCGATACCATTCGCGAGCGGGTACGGTGGCTGCGGGAGGCGATCCCCGACCTGACGCTGCGCACGACCGTCATCGTGGGATTTCCGGGCGAGACCGAGGACGACTTCGAGGAGCTGCTCGACCTGCTGGAGGAGATGCGCTTCGACCGCGTCGGCGCCTTCACCTACTCGGTGGAGGAGGGGACGCGGGCGGCGGAGATGGAGGAGAACGTTCCGGAGTCGCTGGCTCGCGAACGGCTGGAGCGACTCATGGACGCGCAGCGCGCGATCTCGTACGAGCTGAACGAGGACCGGATCGGTGAGGTCCTGCCGGCGCTGATCGACGAGACCCACGAGCGCGACGAACTGGGCTTCGAGGGCGTCGCCCGGACCGAGGCGCAGGCGGTGGATGTGGATGGCGTCACGCGCCTCGTGGCCCGGGGAGCGGCGACGCCCGGTGACATGGTCCGCGTCGAGATCGTCGATGCGGAGGAGTACGACCTGATCGGGAGGGTGGTGGAATGAAGACGAGGAACGGGATGGGGAGCGTCGCACGGTGCATGCGGGCGGTCACGATGGGGGTGGCCCTGGGCGTGCTCTCGCTGACGATCGCGACTCCCGCGAGTGCGCAGGGGCTGGCGGACTACGACTACGATCAGCTCTCCTTTCGGGGCATCGGGGCCTGGGTAGGGGGCAACTGGCCCACGCGCGTCGAGTCGGCCGCCACCTTCGGGGTGCGAGCCGACTTCGGCTACGCCGGGCCGGGGCTGCGGATCTCGCCCCACGTGGGGTACTGGTCGTCGACCATGAAGGCCTCCGAGGTGGACGAGCTGACGACCCGGGTCGAGGAGCTGCTTCTGCAGCAGGACCCGCCGATCGTCGCGGACGTCGATCTCGGCTCGATCGACTGGGCGGATCTGGTGATCGGACTGGACGCGCACTTCGTGTGGGCGGTCCCGTACGACTTCCTCACCTATGCGGGTGCCGGCTTCAGCGCCCACGTCACGAACGGCTCGGGGCGGGGCATCGAGGGCACCTTCGTCGAGGACCTGATCGACTCCTTCGCGGCCGGAGTAAACGTTCACGGGGGTGTGGAGTACCTCGCGACGGATCGCCTGCGTGTGTTCGCGGAGGCGCGGTACGAACTCCAGGCCGATCTTCGGTACCCGGAGCTGCGGACCGGATTTTCGATCTATCTTTCGGAACCCGCTTCGGGAGAAGAGCGCGGTCGATGAGTTCAGGGGACCCAATCCGCATCGGCGTGGTCGGTGGTGGCGCCATGGCACAGCTGGTGCACCTGCCGCTGCTGTCCGACCGCTCGGACGTCGAGATCCACGCCCTCGCCGATCCCGACGAGGTCAAGCTCAAGGCGCTCGGGGAGCGTTTCTCCGTCCCCAACCTGGTGGACGACGAGACTCTGCTCGGGGACGCGTCGATCGACATCGTCCTCATCCACACGCCGAACCACCGTCATGCCGAACTCACTCGGCGCGCGCTCGAGGCCGGAAAGCACGTCCTCACCGAGAGCCCGCTCGGGATGTCGTCCAGCGAGGCGCGTGATCTGGTGGAGCTCGCCGACGAACGGGAACTCAATCTCGGCGTGGGCTTCGGGCACCGGTTCCGCCCCGACGTGTCCGCGCTCCGGGCGTTCGTGCACGAGGGTCGGGCGGGGCACATCTACGCCGCCCGTGTCGCGTGGATGAACCGTTCGACGCTCCGTCGCCGAAACTTCTGGCGCTCGAGCGGCGACACGCTGGCCGCCGGAGCGCTGGCGGACCTGGGGCTGCGTGCGCTCGACCTGCTGATGTGGGTCCTGGACGATCCCGAGGTCTCGTCCGTCTACGCGATCCGGTCGAGCGCCGGCGAGGAGCCGGAGGACGCCGCGACCGTCGTCATGAAGACGCCCGACGGCGCAGCGCTCTCCCTCGAGGTCAGCTGGTCGCTCTTCGCGTCGGAGGACCGCCACTACGCCCGTGTCCTGGGTACCGAGGGCTCCGGACAGATCGAGCCCCTGGAACTCTTCCACTGCGTCGGTGGCCGGCCGATGGACGTCACGCCCGACCAGTCGTACGGGAAGCGGAAGGGGAATCGCTTCCTGAACGCGCAGCGCCGCGAGCACGACCACTTCCTGCGGGCGGTACGCGGCTACGGCCCCCGGGTCCGCCACCCCGAGCAGATTCGTCACCTCGCGATCCTCGAGGCGGCGTACACCTCGGCGGCGGAGCACCGGAGTGTCGACGTCTAGCCCCCTCCGGGCAGCGACCGCTCTCCTCGCCGTCACGATCGCTCTCGGCCCGGGGCAGGACGCGGCCGCGCAGACCGTCCCCCCGGACGGGGCAGGTGCGCGGAACGTCACCGCGCAGGCGGGCAGCTTCGACCGCTACACGGTCCACCTCGTCACGATGTCTCCCGGCGAGGCCGTATGGGAGCGCTTCGGCCACAACGGCCTGTGGGTCGAGGACCATCTGACCGGCACCGACACCTTCTTCGAGTGGGGTGTCTTCAGCTTCCAGCAGGTCAACTTCGTCGCGCGCCTGATTCGGGGCGAGATGCTGTACAGCATGGATGTGGCGCCCCTCGCCGCGAAGCTCTCGCGGTACGGAACGCGGACCGTCTGGGCGGACGAACTGGCGCTCACGCCCGACCAGGAGGCCGCACTGGTGGCGGCGATGGTCGAGAACGCCCGGCCCGAGAACGCCGAGTACATCTACGACTACTACGACGACAACTGCTCCACGCGTGTCCGGGACATGCTGGACCGCGCGGGCGTGCTCGACGGGGCGCTTTTCGCGACCGTCGCCGACGAGCCGACCGACCGGTCGTGGCGCTGGCACACCCTGCGACTGCTCCAGAGTCAGCCGTGGGCGTACTACGGTATCCACATCGCCTTCGGGCAGCCCGCCGATCGGACGATCGACCGGTGGGAGTCGACCTTCCTGCCGCTGAAGCTCCGCGACATCGTGCGGGAAGCGCAGGTGCCGGATGGTGCGGGGGAGGCGCGACCGCTGGTGGTCCGCGAGCGGGTACTCGTCGAGGCGGGATCGCTCCCGCCGGCGTCGAAGCCGGCGTGGCTCCTCCCGGCGGCGCTGCTCGGTCTCGCGCTGGGTGGCGCGCTGTTCCTGCTCGGCGGGTGGGCCCGCCGTGCGGCCGCGGGTCGGGCGGTGCTCGGCGTCGTCGGATTCGCCGTGTCCGCGGCCCTCGGCGTTGCGGGCACCGTGATGCTGGGCCTCTGGTTCTTCACCGACCACGATCCGGCCGCCTGGAACGAGGGGGTCCTGCAGGCCACACCCTTTCACTTCATTCTGGCGATTCTGCTGCTGCCGCTGCTGATCGGTCGCCGACCGGGGGACCTCACCGTCCGCATCGCGCGGTGGCTGTCGGCGCTCGCCCTGCTGGGGCTTCTGCTCAAGGTCTTCCCGATGTTCTCGCAGGTGAACCTGGAGCTGCTCGTGCTCACGATTCCGATCCAGCTGGGCCTTGCCGGCGCGGTCGCTCGGGCCGGTCTGGCACCGGGAACCGTTGATCGGTCCTGATCGCCTTTGTAGCTTTCGAGGCTACGAAATCAGCGCGTCCGTCCGGCAGGGCGCGTTCCTTCGGGTCCCGGAGCCTGTTCCCCAGGTCCGCGGCCCGTTTCGGTTCCGACGGGAGAGGGAATCATGAAGCAGGGCATCCATCCAGAGTACATCGACGCGACGATCATCTGCGGCTGCGGCAACCGGATCGAGACCCGGTCCACCCAGGCGGAGATCCACGTCGAGATCTGCTCGGTGTGCCACCCGTTCTACACGGGCAAGCAGCGCCTCGTCGATACGGCGGGTCGCGTCGAGCGGTTCAACCGGAAGTACGGGAAGACCGGCGAGGACAAGGCCGAGACCCCCGACCTGCCGGAAGGCGAGCCGGAGCCCGCAGAGGCACCGGTCGCGGAAGAAGAGAAGGCCGAGCCGGCCGAAGCCTGACGGAGACCGGACCGGTTGACCGGTCCATCCGTTCGGCGCGGGGTCCGTGAGCATGTCCGGAGAGGATATCGACCCGAAGTTGCTTGAGCGTCTCGACGAGGCGGAGCAGCGCTTCGCCGACCTCGACGAACAGCTCGCGGACCCCGCCGTGCTTTCAGAGCCCGACCGTCTTCGCCAGCTGGGGCAGGAACGCACACGTCTGGACGAGGTCGTGACGGTGGGGCGCGCATTCCGGAAGCTCCTCGAGGAGCGGGCCGGAGCCCGCGAGATCGTTGAGTCGACCGACGACGAGGAGATGCGTGAGCTGGCCGAGACGGAATTCGCCTCGCTCGACGCGAGGATTCCATCCATGGCGGAGAAGCTGCGGGAGCTGCTGCTTCCGCGGGATCCGCTGGACGACCGCCCCGCGGTCGTCGAGATCCGCGCCGGCACCGGGGGTGACGAGGCCGGTCTGTTCGCCGCCGACCTCGCCCGCATGTACCAGCGGTACGCGGAGCGTCAGGGGTGGCGGGTCGAGATGGTGAGCGTGTCCGAGGGAATCCCCGGGGCGTTCAAGGAGGTCATCTTCACGGTCCACGGCCCGGGCGTGTACGGACGGCTCCGCTTCGAATCCGGCGTCCATCGCGTGCAGCGCGTGCCGGCGACGGAGAGTCAGGGCCGGATCCACACCTCCGCAGCGACGGTGGCCGTGCTTCCCGAGGCCGAGGAGGTCGACGTCGACATCGACCCCAACGACCTCCGGATCGACGTCTTCCGCTCGTCCGGTCCGGGGGGACAGTCGGTCAACACCACCGACTCCGCCGTCCGCATCACGCACGAGCCGACCGGCCTCGTCGTGAGCTGCCAGGACGAGAAGTCCCAGCACAAGAACAAGGCGAAGGCGCTGAAGGTCCTCCGGAGCCGTCTCCTCGACCGTGAGCTCGCCGAGCGCGACGCGGCCCGCGCCGCCGAGCGGAAGAGCCAGATCGGGTCCGGCGACCGTTCGGCGAAGATCCGTACCTACAACTTCCCGCAGTCGCGCGTGACCGACCATCGCATCGGGCTCAGTTCCTACAACCTCGATGCGGTGATCGACGGCGACCTCGACGAGTTCGTGCGCGCCCTGCGGCTCGCGGAAGAGGCGGAGCGGCTCGAGGCGGACTCGTGACCGGGGCCGCCGGGAGCGGGGTCGAGACGGATCGCTGGACCGTGCTGCGCCTGATCCGCTGGTCGGCCGACTATCTCGAGGGGAAGGGGATCGAACAGGGGCGCCTGGACGCCGAACATCTCCTCGCGCATGCGCTCGATGTGGGCCGCCTCCAGCTGTACCTCCAGTACGACCGGCCCCTCGTGCCGGAGGAGCTCGACCGGTTCCGCCCGCTGCTCCGCCGCCGCGCGCGCCGGGAGCCCCTCCAGCACGTGATCGGCCGCACCGCGTTCCGGGACCTCGAACTCAAGACCGACGCCCGGGCCCTCGTACCGCGCCCCGAGACGGAGCTTCTGGTCCAGCTGGTGCTCGACTGGGCGCGGGGTCGGGGAGCCCTGACCGCCATCGACGTCGGCACCGGGTCGGGATGCATCGCCCTCGCGCTCGCGTCGGAGGGACCCTTCGAGCGTGTCTGGGGCATCGATATTTCCGCGGATGCCCTCGCACTGGCGCGGGAGAACGCCGAGGTCCACGACCCGGACGGGCGCGTGGTTTGGCGGGAAGGTCATGGACTGCGGAACGTGCCGGAAGCGCGGGTGGACGTGGTCGTGTCGAACCCGCCGTACATCGCCCGCGGAGAGGCGCCGGAACTCGAGCCGGAGGTGCGCGAGTTCGAGCCGGAGATGGCACTCTACGCGGGCGACGACGGACGTGAGATGCTGCACGAACTCATCCGCTCGGCGCCGACCGCGCTCGTTCCCGGTGGATTGCTGGCGCTCGAGGTCGGCCTCGGTCAGGCACTCTCCATCCGGGACACGCTGATGGCGCACGGCGGATGGAGCGATCCGACCGTGCACGAGGACTACACCGGCCGCGAGCGGTTCGTGACCGCGATGCGCCGCGACGACTGATACGAAGACGGATACTCGAACCCCCAGTCAGGGAGAAAACGATGTCAGGCATCATGGATCAGGCGAGGCAGCTCGGAAACGCGCTCGCCCGGACGGACGAATACCAGGCGCTCAAGCGTGCCATCGAGGCGGCCGACGACGATCGCGAGATCGCGGAGCTGCGCTCGGAGCTCGAGAAGCTGGAGGGCACCATCTCGACGGCGCTGCGTGCGCAGCAGGAGCCGACGGAAGAGGATGCGGAGGCCTACGAGGCGGCGGTTCAGAAGCTTCAGGCCAGTTCGACGTACCAGCGCCTCGTGGCGGCGCAGTCCAACTTCGACAAGGTCCTGCAGAAGGTGAACCAGACCATCTCGCAGGGGATCCAGGAAGGACAGGACAGCAGGATCATTCTGACCTCCTGAATCGGATCGGCACGGCCCTCCCGCGGAACCCCCGTTTCACATAGCTTCAGGGTCTGTGCCGCGCCTGTGAAAACCTGCGCCGACCCCCCTCCGAACGCTCGAGGAAACACGTGAAGGATACCCCCACAATCCAGTCTTCCGCCGGCAAGCTCGGCGTTCTCCTGCCCGGCTTCGGCGCCGTGGCCACGACCTTCGTGGCCGGTGTCGAGAACATCCGGCGTGGCAACGCCGCTCCCGTGGGCAGCGTGTCGCAGATGCAGACGATCCGGCTCGGCAAGCGCACCGATGATCGCACGCCGAAGATCAAGGATTTCGTCGACCTCACACCGCTCGACAACCTCGTGTTCGGTGCGTGGGATCCGATCGCGGACAACGGGTACGAGAGCGCCGTCAACGCCGGCGTGCTCGACAGGCACGAGCACATCGAGCCGATCGGCGACTTCCTGAAGACGATCGAGCCGATGCCGGCGGCCTTCGACACGAACTACGTGAAGAAGCTGGACGGCCCGAACGTGAAGACGGCGGCGAACAAGAAGGAGCTCGCGGAGCAGATCCGCGAGGACATCCGCCGCTTCCGTGAGGAGCAGGGCTGCGACCGCCTGGTGATGGTGTGGTGCGGCTCGACCGAGATCTTCCTCCGTTCGGGCGCGGCACACGAGTCGATCGAGGCGTTCGAGGCGGCGATGGAGGCCAACGACGACCAGATCGCTCCGTCGATGCTGTATGCGTATGCGGCCATCATGGAGGACGTCCCCTACGCCAACGGTGCCCCGAACCTCTCGGCCGACATCCCGGCGCTCGAGCAGCTCGCGAAGGAGCGCGGCGTCCCGATCGCGGGGAAGGACTTCAAGACGGGTCAGACCCTGATGAAGACCATCCTGGCGCCCGGCTTCAAGACGCGTATGCTCGGGATCAACGGGTGGTTCTCGACGAACATCCTCGGGAACCGGGACGGCGAGGTGCTGGACGACCCCGCATCCTTCAAGACGAAGGAGGAGTCGAAGCTCGGCGCGCTCGATCACATCCTGCAGCCGAAGATGTATCCCGAGCTGTACAAGGACCTCTACCACAAGGTGCGGATCAACTACTACCCGCCGCGTGGGGACAACAAGGAGGGGTGGGACAACATCGACATCTTCGGGTGGCTCGGCTATCCGATGCAGATCAAGGTCGACTTCCTCTGCCGGGACTCGATCCTCGCAGCCCCCATCGTGCTCGATCTGGCGCTCTTCCTCGACCTGGCGTCCCGGTGCGGGATGAGCGGGATCCAGGAGTGGCTGTCCTTCTACTTCAAGGCGCCGCAGACGCAGCCCGGTCTGTACCCGGAGCACGACATCTTCATCCAGCACTGGAAGCTCAAGAACACGCTCCGGTGGATGATGGGTGAGGACCAGGTCACGCACCTCGGACTCGACTACGACGACTGATCGCCCGTAGTGTGAGGGGGCGGGTGGCCTGGAGGTCGCTCGCCCCCTTTTTTCGTTTCGTCCCTCCACCGCATCTCCCCCGCGTCGCCCATGAGCCGGTTCATCGTCCTGGAAGGAGTCGAGGGGGCGGGCAAGTCCACGCAGGTCCGCCTGCTCGGGGCGTGGCTGACGGCTGCGGGCATTCCCTGGGTCGCGGCCCGGGAGCCCGGCGGAACGCCGGTGGGCGAGGCCATCCGCAGCGTCCTCCTCGACGCTCGGGATCTCGACGTCCCGGCCGAGACCGAACTCTTCCTGATGCTCGGGGCCCGGGCGGCCTTCGTCCGGGATGTGGTGCGCCCCGCACTCGAACGGGGGGAGGTCGTCATCGCCGACCGGTTCGACTTCTCGACGTTCGCCTATCAGGGGTACGGACGGGGTCTGGCGCTGGACGATGTCGTGCGCGTCAACGAGGTGGCCACGGGGGGGCTTCGTCCCGACGCGTACGTGGTGCTCGACGTACCCGTGGACGAGGGCGTCGCCCGCCAGGCGGCCGAGGGGGGCATTCCCGACCGGATCGAGTCTGCGGGCCGGGAGTTCCTCGATCGAGTCCGCTCGGGCTACATGGAGCTGGCGGAGGAGTACGGGAACGCGCACGCACTCGACGGGCGTGGTGACGCCGAGAAGGTTCACGGCCGGATCCGCAGCTTGCTCGAGAGCCTCTTCCCCGAAACCTTCGCCTCCTGACCGGGTTACGGACATACTCCCCGGCCGAGGCCCCGTACGCACCGGATTGAGATGAGTCGACGTCGCGCCACCCTCCTACCGATCGCCATTCTCGGCGGCTCCTTCCTGCTCGGAGGATTCTTCCTGCAGGAGGGCGTCACCCGCGAGCAGAACGTCTACACGCAGGTCCGCGTCTTCCAGCAGGTCGTCGACCACATCTCGAGCGACTTCATCGAGGAGATCGACGAGAAGACGCTCTACGAGAACGCCATCCAGGGCCTCGCGGATCGTCTCGACGACCCGCACTCCTCCTACATCGCCGCCTCCGAGTACGAGGACTTCGCCATCCAGGCGACGGAGGGCGAGTATGGCGGCGTCGGTCTCGAGGTCATCGAGCGGAACGGCTACGTCACGGTCGTGGGCCCGATCCCCGGTACGCCCGGCGAGCGTGCGGGAGTCCG
>DATFJS010000173.1:0-13435 GCA_035269045.1 Longimicrobiales bacterium
CTCGCCGTTCTCGTCCAGGAACACGACGGTGGGCGTCGCCGCCCGGCCATCGGGCGTCCGGTGCGCCTCCATCAGCGCCCCTCCGACCCTCGGGTGCGCGACCCGGAATTCGAGCGCCGGGATCGCGTCGGCCAGGGCCGCGAGGTAGGGAATCGTGTGCGCGGAGTCGATGCAGGCGTCGCGCGTGACCGCGAGCATCCGGACGGCCCCGTCGATGGCGCCGACGGCCGCACGGACACGCTCCACCAACTCCCGCGGCAGGGAGTCCGACTCCTCGGTCGCGTACGCCCAGTCGTCCCCCAGGAGTCCGGCCTCCCCCGGGACCCAGGTTTCCGCCTCGGCCCACACGACGCTCGGGTCGGACGGGGGCGGTTCGCCGCCGCAGGCCACGGTCAGGAGGGCCAGCGTCAGCAGGGTCCGGGTCACGGTCTTCGGGCGCATGGACGGGCCTGTACGAAAAGGGGTGCCGAGGGAGATGATCCACTCCCTTCAATCTAGGGCCTGTTCGCGTTACGAGAATGGTCGCTGCCGAGACCATTTCTTCGACTGGCAAGGCGGAACGAGCGACGCGTAGCAGCGTTACGTGAGCGAGTGACAACGCCGCCAGACGGAACAATGGTCCGGTCCGCACGGATTGCGGCTGAAAGCGCGCCACCCGGCGTTGCTCGTCGTTCATTTGGAGCTACCAAACTTCTCTCCTCGCGTCTTGATTGGCACGCTTTCAGACGCAACAGCGGCCATTCTCGTAACGTGAACAGGCCCTGGGTCACGCTGGAGCGCCGGACACGGCGTGCTATCTTTCTGGGCCCCCTCTTCACCGAGACCGGCTTCCATGTCGACACCGATCCACCCCGACATTCCGGATGCGGCTGCGATCCGGTCCGCCTTCGAGCGCCTGGCCCCCGACACACCGTCTCGGTGGGGGACCATGGATGCACCCGCGATGCTCGAGCACTGCCTGCGATTCAACGAGGTCTACCTCGGCCGGCGACGGTCCGCATGGCTGGTCCGCCTTCTGGCCCGCGTGTTCGCCGGCCCGTTCCTCCGGAAGGCGCTGCGCACATCGCCCCGGGATATGAAACGCGGGATCCGCACACTCCCGTCGCTCCGCATCGATCCGGGTTCCATCGACGCCTCGGCGTTCGAGGCAACGCGCTCGCGACTCCTGTCGACCCTCGACAAAATCGACGCGGTACAGGGCGAGTGGAACCATCCCCTCTACGGCCGAATCGATGCCGCCGTCGGCAAGGCCGTGGCGAGGCACCACGCCGCGCACCATCTCCATCAGTTCGGGCTGCTGGGTGAAGCACATCACCCACCTCGTCCGTAGAGAGAACGAGGGCGCCCGCGGTGCGGGCGGGCAGCTCTGGTCGGATCCACTCCTCCAACCCGAAGCACCACATGCGCAGACACATCAGGATGCTCGGCTGGCTCCATGTCGGCATCGGCATCATCGACCTGCTGATCGGACTCGCCGCCGTGGGACTCCTCTCGGGAATCGGAGCGCTCTCGGGTGACATGACCGCCTTCGGCACCCTGTCGCTGGTCGGTGGCTTCATCGGCACACTGGCGCTGATTCTGGCGCTTCCGAACTTCATCGTGGGGCTGGGCCTGCTGCTCGACTGGGGCGGCTGGGTTCTCGTCCTGGCGGTGATCCTCGGCCTCTTCAACGTGGTCAAGGTGCCGTGGGGAACCGCGATCGGGCTCTACACCTTCTGGATCGCGTGGCAGGTCTGGGACGGCGACGCG
Organism: Longimicrobiales bacterium; assembly: GCA_035269045.1. Taxonomy (GTDB): domain Bacteria; phylum Gemmatimonadota; class Gemmatimonadetes; order Longimicrobiales; family Gaopeijiaceae; genus Gaopeijia. Next base: position 1,750 of record DATFJS010000173.1, read on the forward strand.
GTCTACTAGGGCCTGTTCACGCTACGGGGGTGCGCGACTCGCCACGATGGGCGGAGCGGGGCAACCGAATCGGGGAAGCCCGCATCCAAGCAGCTGTCCGAGCGTCTCGGCGCGTCCGGTTCGCCGCCGAACCCATTTCCAGGGAGACAGAATGACACGTACGTGGATCTCGGCCGGTCTCGGCCTCGCCCTCACCCTCGCAGCGGTCGGTCTCGCTCCTCCCCCCCTGTCGGCTCAGGACACGGAAGAGGACGAGAGTCCCTTCGCGGACTTCGAGGCGATCGCGGACGGCGCCGAGCACCAGCCGGGCTTCTTCGATCTCTACGGGAAGGAGGGCAAGGTCTGGATGGCCGTGCCCCGGGACATGCTCGGCGAGGGCTTCCTCCTCGACATGCGCGTGGCCGAAGGCATCGGTGCCTCGGGGCTCTACGGCGGCACCACGCTCGACTTCTTCGAGATGGCACTCATGGCCATCGAACGCCACGGAGACCGGGTGTACATGATGCGGCGCCCCCATCGGTTCGGGGCGGACGAGGATCCGCGCGCGCAGCTGGCGGTCGACTTCACGCTCTCGTCCTCCGTCGTGGAGAGCGCGGACATCGCGGCGACCCGCCCGGACTCGGCCCTCGTGGTGGACGTCACGGACTGGTTCGTGTCGGACCTCTCGGGCGTGAGCAACCAGGCCGAGAACGCGGGTGGTGGCAGCGCCAGCTTCGACCGCGGTCGGTCTTTTCTCGCGGGTACGCAGAGCTTCCCCGACAACACCAACATCCAGGCGAAGCTGACCTTCCGCGCCGGTGATCCGGGGGGCACCGCGAGCGTCCCCGATCCCCGTTTCGTGCCGGTCACCATCCACTACACTCTGGCCCGCCTGCCCGAGAACCCGATGACGCCGCGAGCGGCCGACGACCGGGTGGGGAGCTTCAACACCGTCCACAAGGACTTCAGCCGCACCGACACCACCTTCATGCGCCGCTACGTGAACCGCTGGCGGCTGGAGCCCGGTGAGCGCGTGGGCGATCTCTGGCGTCCGGTGGAGCCGATCACCTACTACATCGGCCCGTCCGTGCCCGATCAGTACCGGGAGTGGTTCCACGAGGGGGTCGAGAACTGGAACACCGCCTTCGAGGCGGCCGGCTGGGCGGGTGCCGTGCAGGCGGAGGACCTCCCGGAGGGCGCCGATCCGAACGACATCCGCTACTCCGTGCTCCGCTGGAACACCTCGGACGACCCCGGCTACGGCGCGATCGGACCGTCGAAAGTCGATCCGCGAACGGGTGAGACCCTCGACGCGGACATCCTGTTCGAGGCGAACATGTTCCGCGGATTCCGTGACAACTGGCGGCATCTCGTGAACCCGGTCGGGGCGGCCGAGGCCTTCGAGATGGCCCTCGGCGTCGGCGACCATGCAGCGGAGGGTACCAACCGCACGTCACTCGAGCTCCCCGGATTCGCTTCGACGATCGCGGCGCAGGGCGCCCTCGCGGGGCTGATTCTCACCGCGAACGGGGAGATCGACCCGGGCGACCCGATCCCCGACGAGATTCTCGAGCAGTGGGTGAAGTGGGTCGTGATGCACGAGGTGGGGCACACGCTGGGCATGCAGCACAACTTCCGCTCGTCCGCCAGCACCCCGATGGATCGGCTGCACGACACCGACTTCACCGGCGAGAACGGCGTATTCAGTTCGGTGATGGAGTATCCGTCGATCAACGTCGCTCCTCCCGGCGAGGAGACCGGCCACTGGTACACCTTCGACGCCGGCTCCTACGACAAGTGGTACATCACGTACGCCTACACGCCGGACGAGGAGCGTGCCCGCGAGGTCGCCCGCGAGGTCGCGGATCCGCGGCACATGTACGGAAACGAGTCGGGCGGCCCGAACGCGCTCGACCCCACCATCAATACCTACGATCTGGGTAGCGACCCGCTCGAATGGGGTGCCGAGCGCTCCCGCATCGCACGTGACCTCATGCCGGTGATCCCCGAGTTCGTCCTCGAGGACGACGCGCCGTACGTGAACCTGTCCAACGCGACGGGTCACCTCATGAACGAGTACGCGCGCGCCATCGCGCCCGCCGTGAAGTACATCGGGGGTCAGTACATGAACCGCGACCACGTGGGTGATGGACGCCTTCCGTTCGAGAACGTCGAGAAGGAGAAGCAGGAGGCGGCGCTGGAGCTGATCGTGGATCGCCTCTTCGTCGAGGATGCGCTCGCGATGGATCCGGAGATCCTCCAGCGCATGGGGCCCAGCGGGTTCTCCGACTGGGACACCGATCGGACGTTCGCCGGGGGGCGCTACGACTTCCCGTACCACCAGCAGATCCTGGGTCTGCAGGCGTCGGTGATGGCGCAGCTGATGGCGCCGTCGCGCATGGCGCGGTTGCGTGACGCCGAAGCGAAGTTCGGTGCGGGGTCGGTGCCCACCATTCCCGAGGTCATGGGATCGGTGACCGACGCGATCTGGAGCGAGCTCGAGGGCGGGCCCCGCAGCATCACGGCGAATCGCCGCGATCTGCAGCGCGTGTGGCTCGATCGGATGACCGGAATCCTGGTGGACCCGGCGGAGGGAATGCCGGCCGACGCACGGTCGGTCGCGCGATGGCAGCTGACCGAGGTGGGCGAGCGTATCGAGGCCGCGCGTGACGCAGCGAATGGTTCGGTCGACGCCTACACGCAGGCCCACCTCATGGAGGCCGCGGCGCGCATCGACAAGGCGCTGGACGCAGGGCTGGAGGTGGAGGCGAACTGACGCGGGCCCCGCGCGACGAACGCCGCTGATGCAGATGGGGGCGCCTGGAAATCCAGGCGCCCCCATCTGCATTCAGGCTCGATTGTTCAGGCTCGGTCGTTCAGACTCGGCGGAACCTCAGCCGAAGAGCTTACCGCCGATGTCCTTCAGACTGTCCATGGCTCCATCGGCCTTCGCGAGTCCCTTCAGCGCACCCATCGCGGAGTCGTTCTTCCCCAGGAACTCGAGCAGCATCGGCAGCATCGCCGCCAGCCCCGACGCACCCTTGTCGGCGGACAGCCCGAGCTTGCCCGCCAGCGCCCCGATGTCGATCTGCTCGATCAGGGTCGCGACGTTGTCGCCGGACGTCATGTCGGACAGGTCCAGATCCCCGGCGCGCTTCGCGAGCGCACCAGCGACCGCCCGCCCGGCCTCGGGCACGAAGGTTTCCGCCTCGTCCTTGCCGAACTGGGTGCGATTCACGACTTCCGATACGAGGTCGTCGGCGCGGGCGCCTAGAAGGTCTTCCAGAAGATTCATGGGTGGGATCCTTGTGGTGGGTGTTCATGCGGCGGCACTGTCGCGTCCGCCAGGGTGTCTGTCCGTTCCGAGAGGATGGTGTCGCTCACTCGGGCGGGATGCGGAGAACCTGCCCGGGGTAGATCCGGTTCGGGTCCTTCAGGAGCGGCTTGTTCGCCTCGAAGATCTCGGTGTACCGGGCGGCCGAACCGAGGTGGTCCTTCGCGATGGCGCCCAGCGTGTCTCCCTTCTGTACCGTGTAGAAGGTGGACTCGGGCTCCGGCTCGACGACGTCGATCTCGTCCACCACGCGCTCGACGCCCACGCAGTTCCCGAGCGCCAGAATCGTGTTCTCTCGGACGGCCTGACTCGGGGCGGTTCCCGACACGGTCACGACCCCGTCATCGTACGTCACCTGCGGATTCTCGATCTCGAGGCCGGCGTCGCGCACGAACCGCAGCAGCTTGTTGCCCTCACGCAACTCCTCGAGGCGCTCGTCGGCGGCGGCGTCCGCCTCGGCCTTTTTCGAGTCCCCGAGACCGATCTTCTCTCCGGCGCCACGCACGAAGTCGACGATTCCCATGTTTGCGCTCCCTTGCAGAGTCCGTTTCTCCCCGATTCTCGGGGCGAGCACCTCGAAAGTTCACCGCAGTCCGGGCCCTGTTCCAGTCGGCGGACCCCGTCGGTCGGTGGGTGTGGGCCGGCACCTGACCGGGCGCAGCGCCGGCGCTAGATTCCGCCGCCGGCAGCCCGACGCATATACGGGTGCCCGCCACACTCCTCGCACACTCCCGACGATGGCCGACCAGAAGTTCATCTACCACATGTCCCGTCTCACCAAGATCGTCCCGCCCAAGCGGAAGATCCTCGAGGACATCAGCATCTCCTTCTTTCCCGGCGCCAAGATCGGCGTCGTGGGACCGAACGGGTCCGGAAAGTCGACGCTGCTGAAGATCATGGCCGGCCTCGACGACGACTTCCAGGGCGAGGCGTGGGCCATGAAGAACATCTCGATCGGTCACCTCGCGCAGGAGCCGGAGCTCGACGAATCGCTCGACGTGAAGGGCAACGTCGAGCTCGCCGTGAAGGAGACGAAGGACCTCCTGAAGCGGTTCGAGGAGGTCAACATGAAGTTCGGCGAGGTCGAGACCGACGAGGAGATGAACGCCCTCATCGAGGAGCAGGCGAAACTCCAGGATCGGATCGACGCCTCGGACGCGTGGGACCTCGACCGCAAGCTCGAGATCGCGATGGACGCGCTGCGGCTGCCTCCGGGCGACGCCGACGTGTCGCAGCTCTCCGGGGGTGAGCGCCGGCGTGTGGCGCTGTGCCGGATCCTGCTCGAGGCTCCGGACATGCTGCTCCTCGACGAGCCGACCAACCACCTCGACGCCGAGTCGGTGGCGTGGCTGGAGCGGCATCTGGCCGAGTATCCCGGCACGATCGTGGCCATCACCCACGACCGCTACTTCCTCGACAACGTGGCCGAGTGGATCCTCGAGCTGGACCGCGGCCGCGGGATCCCGTGGAAGGGCAACTACACGAGCTGGCTCGAGCAGAAGCAGGAGCGGATGCGCCTCGAGGAGAAGCAGAAGTCGAGCCGCGCCCAGACGCTGGAGCGAGAGCTCGAGTGGATCCGCTCGGCGCCGCGTGCGCGCCAGTCCAAGGGCAAGGCCCGCCTGAACAACTACGAGGAGCTGCTGGCCGCGGACGAGCGGGAGCAGGTCAAGACCGCCGAGATCATCATTCCCAAGGGACCGCGCCTCGGCGACGTGGTGATCCGTGCAGAGCACCTCTCGAAGGGCTACGACGACAAGCTGCTGATCGAGGACCTCTCCTTCGACGTGCCCCCCGGCGCGATCGTCGGGATCATCGGCCCGAACGGCGCCGGCAAGACGACGCTCTTCCGCATGATCACCGACCAGGAGGAGCCCGATTCCGGCTCGCTCAGGGTCGGCGAGACGGTGAAGCTCTCCTACGTGGACCAGTCGCGGGAGGATCTGGACCCGGACAAGTCGGTGTTCGAGGAGGTCGCGCAGGGCCACGACGTGCTGAACTTCGGTCGCGCCGAGGTCCCGAGCCGTGCGTACCTCTCCTGGTTCAACTTCCGCGGCCCGGACCAGCAGAAGAAGGTCGGCGTGCTGTCCGGGGGTGAGCGGAACCGGCTGCACATGGCCAAGCTGCTCAAGTCGGGCGGCAACGTGATGCTGCTCGACGAGCCCACCAACGACCTCGACGTCGATACGCTGCGGGCGCTGGAAGACGCGATCCTGCAGTACGCCGGCTGCGTGCTGGTCATCTCGCACGACCGGTGGTTCCTGGACCGCGTCGCGACGCACATGCTCGCCTTCGAGGGTGACTCCCAGGTCGTCTGGTATCCGGGCAACTTCCAGGAGTACGAGGAAGACAAGAAGAAGCGCCTGGGCGAAGACGCTATCGAGCCGCACCGGATCAGGTACAAGAAGCTGACGCGGTAGGGGGCGACGTCACCGTCGGGTCCATGCGGCAAGGGACCCGTTCTCCGCACTCCGGTCAGGAGACGCCGCCGATGGAGAGGTGCAGGTGCCATCGGCGGCGGTCCTCGGCGGGAACGTCGGTCACCGGGCGACCTTCCACCAGGGCGCGGGCCACGGCCCCGGGATCGCGCAGATCCAGGAACGAGGGGTTCAGCTTGTATCCGAGATCGAGCTGGACCGGCCCCACCGGGGTGGAGATCGACACGCCCACGCCGGTGCCGAAGCGGACGTCGTCGCCGAACTGACCCGGAAGGAGCGGAGCTTCGTCTGGAAGAAATCGGTCGTCCGGAGTCCAGACCCGTCCGGCGTCGAGGAAGGTGTGGAGTCCGTGGGGCCGACCGATGAAGGGCAGCGGAGTCGCCACCTGGACCGAACCGGTCCAGCGCGCGAATCCTCCGAGAGGGAGGTAGCGCACCGCGGTGACCGAGCCGTCTCCAGAGCTCTGGACGTCCGGCACCTTCGGCCCCAGAAGCTGCGAACCCCATCCGCGAACGTCCCGCGGGCCGCCCGCCGTGAGGACGGCGTCGCGGAGCTGCAGGTAGGCCTCGACACGGTCCGACCCGTCGGGCGAGGGGACGGAGGCGCCGAACGGAAAGAGACGCCCGCCCCCGATGCGGGCCTCGGCCACGACGTGGGAGCCGACCGGCATCCTGCCCGTCGCCTCGGCGACCAGTCGGCCGTACTCGACCGACGAGAAACCGGACGGACCCGTGACCTCGGCGCTGCCGAACAGACCCCAGTCGGGCTGCCGCCACCGGTCGCGCGCGCCGGCGGGCGCCCAGTTGGCGAGCAGTCGGAAGCTGCTGGTACGACGGTCCAGATCGAGCGTGTCGAGGCTCGCCGGAAGGTCGGTCACATCCGTGTCCTCGCCCAGGAACACGCCGGCGCCGACCTCGACGATCCTGCGGGACGTGAGCGCGTACCGCAGACTCGCGTTTCGGCGGGGGCCGCGTCGATACAGCAGGGACAGCTCCCCCCCGAACTCGACGGACTCGTCCCGCAGATCGTCCCGGTACTCGACGAAGGGGCGCGCCACGCCCTCGATGCGATAGTCCCACAGGTACGGCTGGCGCAGGGTGACCGACGCTCCGTACCGGCGAGCCTCGGTCGCCTCGCGCGCCCACAACCCCGTCCGGGCGGTCGTCGCGATCTCGAGCGTCCTCGCGCCTCCGAGGAAGTCCCGATGTCGCCACGAGGCGTCTCCCGACACGCCCGACGCGACGCCGTACCCGACCTGAGCCGAGATCAGATGGAGCGCACCCTCGGTGATGCGCAGCCGGACGTTCACCCGGTCGTCCCGGGTGGAGTCCCGCTCCGTGTCCGTCACCGCGATCCGGACCATGTCCAGCCCGAACAGCTCGCTCTGCCCTTCGGCGAGTCGGCTTCCCGAGAACCAGTCTCCCTCGCGAAGGGGTACCTCCCGCCGCAGCACGGGAGCCGACAGCCGCTGGTTCCCCTGCACGGTCACGGCGCCGACCCGCATCCGTTCGCCGGGATCGAGCGTGACCATGAGACGGGTACCTCGCGCGGGAGACGTCGCGGTGGAGGTGTCCGCGGACGTGGTGTCGGTCGAGATCGACGGGTAGGGGTATCCCCTGTTCCGCAGCCACCGTGTGACGCGGTCCTGGAGATCCGCCCGAAGCGCGCTGCTCAGCCGCCGGCCGCGCGCCTCGGCCAGCTCGCGCTCCAGATCCCGCCACCCGGAGCGGAGTTCTTCGGGCAGCATCGGGTCGATCGGGGCGCCCATGGAATCCCGCACCATGACGCCCTTCAGGACGACGGGTGTCCCCTCCCGGACGACGAAGGTCACGTCCACGGCGTTCTCCGCCGTGTCCAGCGCCACATCCCAGGATACCGAGGGGTCCCCGAATCCCGCATCGCGGTACAGCCGCTCGAGACGGACGGCGTCCCGGAGCAGGGTCGGCGGACTGAAGCGCTGCCGGACAGGAGATGAGATCAGCGGGAGCCACCCGATGATCGACCGGAGGGTGTACGTCAGCCCCGGATCGTCCAGGGCGATCTGCTGCCGGAGCCGCCCCGTCTCCAGGGTCTGGCCTTCCGGGAAGTCGAACCCCACCGAGGCCACCTCCGTCTCCGGGTCGACCAGGAAGAGCGGGGGCGACTGCCCGGACACCGGAGCCGCCGCGAAGAGCAGGGCGCCGACCAGGGCGCCGAGGATTCGGGGGCCCACCCGCAGGTCATTCATAGGCGATCCTCGTCCGCACGAAGAACTCCACGCCCGACCTCCCCCCGGCCCGGACGTTGAGCAGCAGCCATCGGATCGCCTGGAACTCCAGCTCGACCTCGGGTGTGGGCGCCTGCTCAGAGGTCTCGTCGCTCGAGCCCTCGAGCGAGATCGGCTGGCGGATGCCCAGATACAGGTCCGGAGAGACGTACCGGCCGGCCAGGAGGGTCACACCTTCGAGCCCGGTGGTCGTGATCTCGACGACGTCCAGTCCGACCTCCTCCCGGGCGTAGGCCTCCACCGCGCTGCTCAGCCGACCCAGCGCGAGAGCGCGTCCGGTGCCGCTCAGCGTACCCTCTCCGCCGCCACTCAGAGCCTGACTGGCCGGACGCCCGGTAACCAGGTACGACACCATGTCGGACGCCTCCAGGGTCGGGGTCGAGGAGAGCTCCAGCTGGAGGTCGCCCGGCGTGCCGGTGATGGCCAGCGAGATGATCACTTCGGGCTGCCCCGGGTTGTCTCGCGAGGGCACCACGTACTGCGCGGTCGCCTCGATCCGGGTGTCCTCCGGCGCTCCCCGGAGGTTCAGCTGCCCCTCTTCGATGGAGAACCGCCGGCCGAACTGCTCGACCCAGCTCCGATCCGGAACCGCCTCGACCGTTCCGGCCAGTCGGAGCGAGTCGCCCGGCTGCTTCTCCACCGACAGCTCTCCGGTGAACTGGACCGCGAGCTCGGGATTCGCGCGCTGACGGAGCCACGACGCGCGCCCCAGTCGGACATCCAGGTCCAGGGTGGCGGTCTCCATGAAGGGCGATTCCCGCATTCCACGGCCCGGCCGCTCGTACCCGAAGACCCGCGCCAGCTCTTCCCACTCCTCTTCGGACAGCCGCACGTCCTCGACGTTCGCCCCCTCGACCAGGTCGCCCAGATACAGGTCGCCTCCCTCCACGTCGATGCTCCCGACGATCCGCGGAGCGTCGAGGGGGCCCTCGAGATCGATCTGGCCCGAGACGGATGCCTGCACCGCGGACGTGTTCATGACCTCGAACCGGTCCGCGGAGATTCGAAGGTCGTATTCCGGGCGACTCAGCTCCTCGACCTCGATCGAGCCCGATCCGGTCAGGGTCCCGTCGCCCGACTCGGCCCGCGCCGAGTCGATCGCGATCCGGGTACCCGACAGGCCGAGGCCCGCGACGATGCCTTCGTATCGGGTCCCCAGCGCCGGGAACCGGACCCCGCCACGCCGGAGCGTGAGCGAGCCGTCGAGCGAGGGGTCGGTCGGGGTCCCCGTCACGCGCATCTCCCCATCCAGACGTCCTTCCAGATTCCGCATGGTCGAGGCGTCCACCCAGGGCTCGAACCAGTTCGCGGGGAAGGAATCGGCACGCACCCGCATCCGGATCGGGGCGTCCTCCGTCAGCCCCGGGGCCGGGGCCGACATCGACAGCTCCATGGGCAGTTCCGCACGACCCCGGAGTGCGCCTCCGGCATCCAGCTCCGCGGACGCGTCCACGGTGGCGGTGCCCTCCCGGTAGTCCAGGGTCGCCGACACGTCCGCCGCGGGGGCGCCACGCGGCTCCAACCGGGACCGCAGGCTGGACTCGACGATGGGCGCGGCCGCCGTACCCCCGACGTCCAGCGACCCGCTCACGCGACCGCGGAGGTCGGGGAATCCGAGCAGGTCCGCGACGGTGGCGATCTCGAACTGCTGGACGTCCGCCCGAAGGTCGAGCGGCCCGCGGATGGGAAGCTCGCCGGCGACCCGGATCGTCTGACCGTCGGACGAGAGCCGCAGCGAGTCCACCCGGAACCCGTTCTGCACGCTCAGGCGGGTCGGCTCCGCCAGGGTCCAGCGGTCCTGGTCGGCCCGGAAGCTGAACCGCTCCAGAGTCACGGCCCCGGGGGCCGCCATGTCGTCCACCCGGGCGCTCAGCTCGGCGTCCCGGCGCTGGTCGATCACGGCGGAGGCGGACAGCGCGACCTCGCCGTCCGACTCGAGGGTCGCGTCCACGTCCAGCCGCTGGACCGGCGCGGTCGGCAGCTGCAGTCGATCCACCATCAGGTGCGCCTCGCCCTCGACCCACCCGTCTTCGGCTGTTCGACGTCCTGTGCCGGTGACCTCGACTCCCTGGACGCGGATGTCGCCGAAGAGGAGGGCGGTGATCCGGGCGTCCCCCTCGACGGTGAGGCGATTCAGCGATCCAGAGGCGGTGACATCGACACCGGCCTCCCCCACCGCCAGGACCTCCGGCCCGACGGCCCCCGCCAGGACGTCGGCCCGCGTCAGCGACAGGGAGGCGCGCAGCTCCCCTTCGTCCCCCTGCTCGTCGGTGACCGGAAGGCGCCCGCCTCCCGTCACGCGGGCTCCGGGCAAGGACAGATTCATGGTGTCCACGGTGATCACCCCGTCCCGGATGGCGGCCCGGACGACCCCGCTTTCCAGCGGTCGGCCGGCCCACCGCGCGGAATCGACCTGGATGCGGCCGCGTGCGTCCATGGACTCGGGCGTCGTGCCCTCTCCCTCGATCTCGAACTGCGCCAGGAGCGCGATCGCCTGCTCGGAGCCAGCCGGTCGATCGACCGAGCCCGTCAGTCCCCAGGTCGGCCGGCCGTCGGTGCTGCCCCGACCCTCGAACGCCAGCGTCCAGCCGCGGCTGGCTATCCGACCGTCGGCGCGGATCCGCTCGGTGCCGGCCGAGTCCACAGCCACCGTCAGACTCGCCGTGTCGATGGCGGTGGTCGCGATCCGTGACGCGTCCAGGTGCAGGCTCAGGCTGCCCCGGATTCGGGAGAGGAGGTCGGCGCGGGCGGTGTCCGGCGTGGGCGGGTTCTGGGGCGGGCTCTGCGCCTGGCTCTGGGCCTGGCCGCGGGCGAGGGTCGTGAAGTCGCCCGTTCCCCCTCCGGTCAGCGAGGTGGTCGGGAGTGCCCCCCCACCGAAGGCCCCCAGATCGAGCGAGTCCATACGCAACTCGGCCAGCTCGATCCGGGTGCCCGGACCCTCGGCGCGCAGGGAGGCCCTTCCGTCCAGATCCCCCTGCGGACTGCGGAGCATCACCTGCGCCCGGGTCTCGGCGGTGTCACGCTCCAGGGCGATCCGACCCTCCTCGATCCGCGCGTCTCCCAGGCGGGAGGGACGCAGGTCGAGCGTCGCGGATCCCGTCCAGCTCCCGTCCCGCAGCGCCGCACTCGCCCGCCCGTCGCCGGTCAGCGCGCTGGACGGCACGGCCGACGTGTCGCCCGCACTCGCTCCCGCCAGCGCACGGAGATCCAGGTCGGTCCAGGAGAGCGAATCGACCTCCAGCCGCGTCGTCACGCCGGCGGCCGTTTCGCCAGGCTCGAGTCGACCGCGCAGTCCCAGACGTCCCGAGTCGGGGAGCGCCGCGGCGAGTCGCAGGTCGACCCGTTCTCCGCGGATGTCCGCGGCGACGCGGGCGGAATCGAGCGACCGGGCGCCGTACCGGGCGTTCAGGACCCGGACGGTGGCCGATCCGTCCAGCGGCGTCGCGGACTCCAGCGCGGCCGTGAACTCGGCCCCGAGCGTGCTCGACACGGTGTCTCCGAGCAGCGAGGCGACATCCACCCCCTCGACGCGCCCCCGGGTGATCCGGCCGGTGCGGGCGAGGACGTCCCCCTCGGCCTCCAGCGTCAGGCTGCCCCCTCCGATCGCCAGCTCGAGATCGGCCGAGGCGTCGCCTCGCGTGAACTCCGCGGAGAGCCGTCCCGGACCGGCCC
>DATFJS010000174.1:0-5947 GCA_035269045.1 Longimicrobiales bacterium
AGACGATCACCGCACCGGAGGCCGTCGGCTGACCGCTTCCGTTCTCACCGATCGCGATGGCCTGGCCGTTGAGCGTCGGAATGAACGCCTGCGCGAGCACGTCGTTCGCGTCCTGCTCCGTGTCGAGCACGTGATAGAGCAGCACGCTCGCGAGCGCGTCCGTGTCGTTCAGGAGGGCATCCAGCGTTCCGGCCGGAAGCGCCGCGAAGGCCGCGTCCGTCGGAGCGAAGACGGTGAGGCTGGCGTTCGGATCCGCGAGTGCGCCGTCGAGACCGGCGGCGCCGGCGGCCGTGAGCAGCGTGTTGAACTGGCCGGCGTCCGCGGCCACGTCGACGATCGTGCCGACTTCGGTGCCGGTGACGTCGTCGTCGTCGCAGGCGGCGAAGACGGCGACCGCGGCGAGCGTGAGCGCGCCCAGGGTGCGTCGGTGAAGCATGGGGTGAACTCCTGTCGAGTGAACTCGAGATTCGTGAAGTCGCCACCCTCCGCGGGTCGCGACATGATGTATGTCACCTGTATAGGTAAAATCTTTACAAAAGTTCCACGACTCGATTCCGGGCACGAAAAAGGCCCGGCCGCACGGGGCGGCCGGGCCATTCTTCGCGTCGGGGGCCGGCGATCCGGGGACCGCCGATCTCCGCTCGCTCGGGAGCGGAGCCCTCGACTCAGTAGCGGTAGTGTTCGGGCTTGTACGGGCCCTCGAGGGGCACGCCGATGTACTTCGCCTGCTCCTCCGAAAGCTCGGTCAGTTCGGCCCCGAGATGTGCCAGATGGAGCCGCGCCACCTTCTCGTCCAGCTTCTTCGGAAGGACGTAGACCTTCTTCTCGTACCTGCCGTCGTTCCGGGCCAGTTCGATCTGCGCGATCACCTGATTGGTGAAGCTCGCGCTCATCACGAAGCTCGGATGACCGGTCGCGCAGCCCAGGTTCATGAGCCGGCCCTCGGCCAGGATCAGGACCGAGTGGCCGTCCGGGAAGCGGAACTCGTCGTACTGGGGCTTGATCTCGATCTTCTCGAGTCCGTCGACCTTGTACAGGCCGGCCATGTCGATCTCGTTGTCGAAGTGGCCGATGTTGGCCACGATCGCCTTGTCCTTCATGCGGGACATCTCGTCGACGGTGATGATGTCCTTGTTGCCCGTCGCCGTGATGAAGATGTCGGCCTCGTCCAGGACGCTGTCGAGCTTCTTCACCATGAAGCCCTCCATGGCGGCCTGAAGCGCGCAGATCGGATCGATCTCGCACACCACGACGCGGGCACCGGAGGCCCGCATCGCCTGGGCGCAGCCCTTCCCGACGTCGCCGTAGCCGATCACGACGGCCATCTTGCCGGAGATCATCACGTCGGTGGCGCGGTTGAGTCCGTCGATGACCGAATGCCGGCACCCGTAGAGGTTGTCGAACTTCGACTTGGTGACCGAATCGTTCACGTTGATGGCGGGGAAGAGGAGCGTGCCATCCCGCTCCATCTCGTACAGGCGCATGACGCCCGTGGTGGTCTCTTCCGAGACGCCCTGGATCTCCGGCGCCATCTTCGTCCACTTGTCCGGCGTCTCGGCGAGCGTCCGGCGGAGTACCGCGAGAATCTCGCCCCACTCGGCCGGCTCGTTCTCCGCGTCGAACTCGGGCACCTCACCGGCCGCCTCGAACTCCACACCCCGGTGGATCAGCAGCGTCGCGTCGCCGCCGTCGTCCACCAGCAGGTCGGGACCGGATCCGTCCGGCCAGGTCAGCATCTGATCGGTGCACCACCAGTACTCGGCCAGCGTCTCGCCCTTCCAGGCGAAGACGGCGGCGCCCCTGGGATCTTCCGGCGTGCCGTCCCGTCCGACGACCGTCGCGGCCGCGGCGTGATCCTGCGTCGAGAAGATGTTGCAGGACGCCCAGCGGACGTCGGCGCCGAGGTCCACGAGCGTCTCGACGAGTACGGCGGTCTGGACCGTCATGTGCAGCGACCCGGCGACCTTGAGGCCGGCGAGCGGCTTTTCCTCGCCCCACTCCTCACGCGCCGCCATCAGTCCGGGCATCTCCTGCTCGGCCAGACGGATCTCCTTGCGGCCCCATTCGTGCAGCGACAGGTCGGCGACCTTGAAGGCCGGCCGATCGTCGGAGGCGCTGGAGGGGAGGTCGTTCGCGCCCATGGCGGAGGACCGGGGCGCCGTGGCGTGCGGCTTCGGTTCGGTGACCGTCCCGGGCGTGGCCGAGGACTTCACGGGCTTCGTGGCGGTCGTCGTGGTCGGTTCCATCTATCGATATCTCGTGCTTCGAGGGCTGAGTGTCCCGCGGGAGGGCCGGCCCCCGAATCTCGGTGGATCGCCCTGCGCGATGAACCCTTTGAGGCCGGATGGCCTACTAGGGAGCTGACTGGCAGACACGCATTCCGGCCGAACGTTCCGCGTCGGCACCGAATTCTTGACCTCCTCCGAGGTCGCCGTTCGATTTCATCATCCGACCGAAGGTCGATCTACCCAACAGAGTTTCAGCCGTGCATCCCGAACATCCCCAGGCGCTGGCTCACGGTCACCACGACCACGAGCCGCACAACGACATCATCTACCCGATGACGATCCCGTTCATCCTCGTGCACCTCGCCGTGTTCGGGGTGTTCTGGACGGGCATCAGCTGGGAGACCGCCGCCGTGGCCGTTTCCCTCTACGTCATCCGCATGTGGGCGATCACCGCCGGCTTCCACCGGTACTTCTCGCACCGCAGCTACAAGACGTCGCGCTGGTTCCAGTTCGTGATGGCGTTCATCGCGCAGATGTCCGCCCAGCGGGGCGCGATCTGGTGGGCCGCGATCCATCGGCATCACCACCTGCACTCGGACACCGAGGAGGACATCCACTCGCCCGTGCACGACGGCTTCTGGATGTCGCACGTCGGCTGGATCTTCCGCCCACGCACGAGCAACGCGGACTACTCGTCCGTGAAGGATCTCACCAGGTATCCGGAGCTCGTCTGGCTGGACCGCTTCCACCTCGTGCCGGCGATCCTGCTGGCCGTGGGGCTGTTCATGTGGGGCGGCTGGGAGATGCTGGTGGTCGGCTTCTTCATGAGCACGGTCGCACTCTACCACGGCACCTTCTTCATCAATTCGCTCGCGCACGTCGTCGGTTCGCAGCGCTACGTAACGGGGGACCGCAGCCGCAACAACTGGTGGCTCGCGATCATCACGCTCGGTGAGGGGTGGCACAACAACCACCATCACTACCAGAGCGCGACCGCGCAGGGATGGCGGTGGTACGAGATCGACATCTCCTACTACATCCTCAAGGCGATGTCGTGGACGGGGCTCGTGTGGGATCTGCGCGCCCCGCCGAAGGAAGTGATCGAGAACACCCGGCCCGTCGGCAGGAAGGTTCTCGAGAACGTGGCGGTGCAGGTGGCCGCGACCGTGTCGGTCCAGCAGGTCGTCGACGAACTCCGGCGTCGCTGGGATTCGGACAAGCTCGACGAACTGCGCGCGACCGCTCGTCAGGCCCGCGACGACGCGGAAGCCCGGATCCAGGAACTGATCGATTCGGTGCAGATGCCGGAGGTGCCGACGGTGGAGGAAATGCGTGAGCGCGCCCGTCAGATGTTCGCGGACTCGCCCTCACTGGACGACATCGCCATCCGTGCCCGTGAACTCACCCTCGAGGCCATCTCGGCTCGACTTCTGGAATCCGCGCCGAACCGCGCCTGATCGCTCCCGATTCGGACCGACGCCGACGGTGTGACGTCCGGCGGGTCCACTCGCCCGGGGCACATCTCCGCGAGCGACACGCTTGCTCCCGGCCCGGGGCTCGCACATAGTCACGGGTCTCCGGACCGAGCGGGAGCACGCCCTGCAGGGCCATGGCTTCCCCGGCCTCCGTCCGCCCATCGAAGGATGATCCATGGACTTACTGCAGCAGTTCGTCGATTTCATGAACGCGAACGTCGTCGAAGCGGGGATCCCCGCCGGCGAAGAGAGAATTCCGTTCATGGTCCTCATGCTGATCGGCGTGGGACTGCTTCTGACCGTTCGGACCGGGTTCGTCCAGATCCGGCACCTCGGTCACGGCTTCGCGGTCGCGACCGGACGGTACGACGATCCCGACGAGCCGGGTGACGTCACGCACTTCCAGGCGCTGACCACCGCGCTGTCGGCGACCGTCGGAATCGGAAACATCGCGGGTGTGGCGATCGCGATTCACTGGGGAGGCCCGGGCGCGCTCTTCTGGATGTGGGTCACCGCCGCCGTCGGAATGGCCACCAAGTTCTCCGAGGTGACGCTCGCGCAGCGCTACCGGGAGTCGGTGGCGGCCGACGACCCGACCGCGAAACAGGGGTCGGTGTCCGGTGGTCCGATGTACTACATCGAGAAGGGGCTCGGACAGAAGTGGAAGCCGATGGCGATCTTCTTCGCCGTCCTCCTGATGTTCACGTCCTTCCTCACGGGGAACGCCGTCCAGGCGAACACCGTCGCGGACACGGTCCAGACGAGCTTCGGCGTCCCGATGTGGATCACGGGGATCGTCTCGGCGCTGGTCGTCGGTGCGGTGATCCTCGGCGGGATCACGCGGATCGGGCGGGTCACGTCGATCCTCGCACCCGCGATGGCGGCCGTGTACGTGGCCGGTGCCCTCTTCATCATTCTCATGAACGCCGGCGAGATCGTTCCGGCCTTCAGCCTGATCATCACCGAGGCGTTCAACCCGAGCGCGGGAATCGCCGGTACCGGTGTCGGTGCGTTCCTGGTGACGCTGATGTGGGGAGTCCGTCGCGGTCTCTTCTCGAACGAGGCGGGGCAGGGCTCGGCGCCGATCGCGCACGCCGCGGCCAAGACCGACGAGCCCGTCTCCGAGGGCGTGGTCGCGCTTCTCGAGCCCTTCATCGACACGATCGTCATCTGCACGATGACGGCGATGGTCATCATCATGACGGGCGTCTGGAGCGACACGCACCCGACCGAGATCACCCTCCAGGGCGGCGACCTGAGCTGGGTCGAGTATTCCGAATCCGGCCGCTACTCCGGCATCGGCGCGCCCGAGCAGATCACGATCATCGACGGCATCCAGGACGTCGAGGCGCTGAGTACCGGGCTGCTGGCCTGGCACGAGGTGGCGGTCGAGGAGCTGTTCGTCGACGAGCAGCAGACCCGGCCCTTCAGCGGCCAGATCAATCCGGCCACGGGCATCGCCATCGCGACCGACGGCACCGAATACACGTCCCTGTACGGGAATGCGGTGGAGAGTGGCGCGCCGCTCACGCTGCTGGGCTTCCAGCGCGGACTTCCCGGGTCGTTCGGGGGCGGGATCGTGATTCTCTCGGTCATGCTGTTCGCGGTCTCCACGGCCATTTCGTGGAGTTACTACGGCGACCGCTGCGCCTACTACCTGTTCGGGCCGCGGGCGATTCTGCCCTTCAAGGCGATCTTCGTCCTGATGCACTTCTTCGGGGCGGTGGTGCCGCTCGCGGTCGTGTGGTCGCTGGGTGACATCGCGTTGGCGATCGTCATCATCCCGAACCTCATCGCGCTGCTCTTCCTCTCGGGCCAGGTGCGCGAGATGACGCAGAGCTACTTCGAGCGGAGGCCGTGGGAGACGCAGCCCGGCGCCGTGACGAAGGCGGGATCCGGCGACTGACCCCGTCGTGAGGACATGCGGCGGGCGGATGATGCCACGTCGCACGGCAGGGAATACGGGAGGGCGTTCCGGTCAGATGACCGGGGCGCCCTCCTGCGTTTCTCCCTCCCGCGGCTCGCGGGGCATGTTCTCGCCGTGCCCCTCGAAGTCCGCCCAGGTCGGCGGACGGAGGAAGAGGTCGATGGCGAGCCACAGCGTCTTCGACCAGGGATAGGTGAAGACGGGGAAGGGGATCATGAAGCCGATCAGCGACCACTTGATCGTGGTCCACGGCACCGCCGGCCAGGTGATCAGGATGGCCGCGAGCGCGCCGGCGGCGATCACGAATTCGGCGGCGA
>DATFJS010000175.1:0-5309 GCA_035269045.1 Longimicrobiales bacterium
CCCCCCCACCGTCGCGATCGCGCGCGGCCACGCGCCCGCCGCTGGCCTCCGCCAGCGATTTCACGATGGCGAGCCCCAGCCCCGTGTTCCCCTCCTCCGTCCCGGGCGTCCGCACCGGGTCGGCGCGATAGAAGCGTTCGAAGATCCGGTCCGGGTCGCGCCCCACCCCCGGACCCCGATCGGAGACGCGTACCGTCACGTGATCGTCCCGCACGTCGAGGTCCACCTCGACCTCGGCTCCCTCGGGTGAGAGGCGGCAGGCGTTGTCGACGAGGTTCCACAGGACCTGGGACAGCACCGTCGCATCCGTGATCACGTTCGCGGAACCGTGAACGGCGACGCGCACGCCGATGTCACGGCCCCCGTGTCGAGCCGTGACACGCTCCGCGACGGTGGTGGCGAGACGCTCGACATCCACCGGGGAGGGATCGGTGACGTCCCCCGCGACCGCGGGCCGGGCCGCAGCCAGCAGCTGCGACGTGATTCGCGAGAGCCGATCGATCTCCTCGAGCGCACTCTCGAGCGTTCCGCGATACTCGTCCGGACTCCGCTCTCGCCGCAGCGCGACCTCGATCTCGCCCCGCAGGGCCGTGAGCGGGGACCTGAGTTCGTGGCTCGCGTCCGCAGCGAACCGCTCCTGGGCGTCGTACGCGCGCTGAATCCGCGCGAGCATCGTGTTCAGCACCTCCACGAGCCGACGGTACTCCGATGCGTCCGCATACGCCCGGATCCGGGTGTCCAGCGACCCGCCGCCGATCTCCTCCGCCTGGTCGATCACCTCGTTGACCGGCCGCACCATCCGGCCCGCGAGCCACCAGCTTCCCGCGAACGACGTCGCCCCGACCGCGAAGGTGACGAAGAGCAGGAGGAGTGCTGCGCGCGTCAGCATCTCGTTGCGGGCGGCCAGCGGCGCGGCCACCTGGAGAACGTGTTCGTTGTGCATCGGTCCGAACCGGTCGAGCGGATAGTACACCGCGCGCACCGGGCCGCTCTCGTACGTGTGCTCGCGCCACACGATATCCCCGCGTCCGGCCGCACGGAGCGCCTCGGGGTCGACCGGAAGGTCCGAGGTCATGAACTGCGAGCGCAGGAGCGCCCGGCCCTCCACACTCCACACCTGGGCCCATCGGATCAGGTCGGTGACCGACCGTGCTTCCTCGGCCGTCAGCTGCCATTCGTGGAAGACCATCCCGCCGTCGGGCGAGTCGGTGACGGACGATGCCTGGATCGAGGCGACCGCGACGATGGAGGCGTCGAGCTCGCGATCGAGCTGGATGCGCAGTCCGATGAGCACCGCGAGCCCCACGATCGCGAAGGCCGCCGTCGTCGCGCCGGTCGCACGGAGCGCGAGGATTCGTCGGAAGGATGTGGTGGTGCTCACGTCTCGCCGTCCTCGTGGAGGACGTATCCCACGCCCCGCACCGTCTGGATGAGGGGGGAACGGTTCCCTTCACGGAGCTTCTGGCGCAGCCGGCGCACGTGTACGTCGACCACGTTGCTCATCGGGTCGAAGCTGAGGTCCCAGACCTTCTCGAGCAGCTCCGTGCGGCGAACGACGCGTTCGGCGTTCCGCATGAAGTACTCGAGCAGCCGGAACTCGAGCGGCGTGAGGTCGAGGGGATCGCCCGCGCGGGTGATCCTGTGCCGGATCAGGTCCATGTCCAGATCGGCGTACGTCAGACGATCCATGCGCTCGCGCCCGCCGCGACGCAGCAGCGCGCGGAGTCGCGCAAGAAGTTCGTCGAAGGCGAACGGCTTGGTGAGATAGTCGTCGGCTCCGGCGTCGAGGCCGGTGACGACGTCCTCCGACGTGTCCCGCGCGGTCAGCATGAGGACGGGTATCGCGATGTCGCGCGAACGCAGTTCACGTACCACCTCGAAGCCGGATCTCTCGGGGAGCATGACGTCGAGCACGATGACGTCGTACGGGTGCACCGCGGCCTTGAGGAGGCCGTCCTCGCCGTCGTGGGCCACGTCGGCGGTCCACCCCTCCTCACGCAGCCCGCGGGCCACGAAGCTCGCAACCTTTCGGTCGTCCTCGACGATCAGAATCCGCATGCGCCGAAGATAATGCGTGTGACCCGCGGAATGTGGCCCGGCGCAGCCACGATGACGGAATCGTCATCCAGCCTTCATCGGCGCTTCACCGGGGGCCGGTCATACTCCAGCCGTGACTGGAAATCCGTCCGGGCGCGTCCGACGGCTCCGTGCCCCTCGTCCCCACCGCCGCCATGACATCTCGAATCGACCGACGCGATTTTCTTCGTGCCTCCGCCGCCTTCGGAACGCTCTCGGGGCTGGACGCCCTGCGCCCGTCCTGGGCCTCCGCGTCGCAGGGGCTCGCCGGGGGGCATGCGCCGGACGTGCTCCATGGCAGTGGACGCGAACTCGACCTGGTGATCGATCGGACACGTGTGGACGTGGACGGACGGGGCGCCCGCGCGGTCACGATCAACGGGACGATGCCCGGGCCGATGCTGCGCTACCGCGAGGGCGACGAGCTCGTGATCAACGTCGACAACCGGCTGGACGAGGACACCTCCATCCACTGGCACGGAATCATCCTCCCCAATGACCAGGACGGGGTGCCCGGGGTGACGTTCGACGGAATCGGGGCGAGGTCGCGGTTCACCTACCGCTTCCCCCTCGAGCAGAACGGCACCTACTGGTACCACAGCCACTCCGGGTTCCAGGAGCAGCTCGGGATGTACGCACCGCTGATCATCGACCCGGCGGAGCCGACGCTCGAGTACGATCGCGAGCACGTGATCCTGCTCGCGGACTGGACCTTCGAGGATCCCTACCGGATCATGGCGCGGCTCAAGAAGCACCCGGACTACTACAACAACCGCCGTCGCACGCTCTTCGACTTCTTCCGCGACGCCGCCGACGACGGTCTCGGCGCTGCGGTGCGTGACCGGCTGGCTTGGGGCGAGATGCGGATGATGCCCTCCGATATCGCCGATATCACGGGCACGACCTACACGTACGTGATGAACGGCATGGGCCCGGTGGGCAACTGGACCGGACTGTTCGAGCCGGGCGAGCGGGTCCGCCTCCGCTTCATCAACGCCTCCGCCGCCACCCACTTCGACGTACGGATTCCCGGGCTGCCCATGACCGTGGTGCAGGCCGACGGCCTGTACGTGAAGCCGGTCGAGACCGACGAGTTCCGCATCGCCATCGCCGAGACGTACGACGTCATTGCGGAGCCACGGGAGAACGAGGCGTACACCGTGTTCGCGGAGGCGATGGACCGGAGCGGATTCGCCCGTGGGACACTCGCCGTGCGGGAAGGTCTCGAGGCGGAGATCCCGCAGCGGCGCGCGCCCTTCCTGCTGACCATGGCCGACATGGGTCACGGATCGCACGGCGATCACGAAGGGATGGACATGGAGGGCACGGACGATGCCGATGAGGACCACGCCGGTATGGACCATTCGGCCATGGATCATTCGGCCATGGATCATTCGGCCACGGACCATTCGGCCATGGATCATGCCGCGATGGACCACGCGGGCATGCTGCGGGCACCGGGCACGATTCCCCCCGACGTCACGCACGGTCGCGATGAGCACGGCGCCGCGAACGCGGGAGTCGCGATGGTCGCGACGTCGCGGATCGACGAACCCGGCAACGGTCTCGGGAAGGACGGCTGGCGTGTGCTGACCTACGCCGATCTCGAGGCACTCGAGCCCCGCCCGAACTTCCGTGCTCCCGACCGCGAGATCGAGCTTCACCTCACGGGCAACATGGAGCGCTACACGTGGGGCTTCGACGGCGTGTCGCACGCCGACGCCGAGCCGATTCCCCTTGCGTTGGGTGAACGCATCCGACTGACGCTGATCAACGACACGATGATGGCGCACCCCATCCACCTCCACGGCATGTGGATGGAGCTCGAGAACGGGAAGGGGGAGCTCTGCCCCCGCGTTCACACGGTCGACGTGAAGCCTGCGGAGCACGTCTCCGTCCTGTTCGACGCCGACGTGCCCGGCCGCTGGGCCTTCCACTGTCACGTCATGTATCACATGCACGAGGGCATGTTCAGGGTGTTCGAGGTGAGCGAGCCGACGGTGGTGGAGGGGGAGGGGTCGTGACAGAGGATCGTGACGACGCGAATCGACCGGGACTCGCACGACCCGTTTCGACAGGGCTGCTCGCCGGTGTGCTGTTTGCTCTGGGCGCCGCGCCGTCCGCGGCCCAGATGGGTGGAAATACCTACACCTACGTCGCGTTCGACGAACTCGAACTCGCCACCGCGCCCGAGGAGCGGCCCATCGTCTTCGACGGGGAGGCGTGGTACGGCGGCGATTTCAACCGCCTGTGGCTCAAGGCGGCGGGGGACGTCGGTACGGCCGAGGGCGAGCGGGAGGCGGAACTCGCCTTCCAGGCACTCTACAGCCGTGCGGTGACCGCATTCTGGAATCTCCAGGCCGGCGTCCGGGTCGATCACCTGACCGAGGACGGCGGAGCGACACGGCCGAGCCTGGCCTTCGGTGTCGAGGGACTCGCGCGGTACTGGTTCGAGGTGGAGGCCTTCGCCTTCGTGGGCGAGGACGGCGACGTGACCGGTACGCTGGAGGCGAGCTACGACATGCTGCTCACCCAGCGACTCGTTCTCGAGCCCGAGGTGGAGCTTTCGGTGGCCAGCGAGGCGATCCCGGAGTTCGGTCTGGGATCCGGCTTCACCGAGGGTGAACTCGGATTCCGTCTGCGCTACGAGGTCCAGCGGGAGTTCGCACCGTACATCGGATGGTCCTGGGAGCGCGCATTCGGGGATACCGCGGATCTCGTTAGGGCTCGCGGCGAGGACCCCACCGAGGGCACCTTCGTCGTGGGGCTTCGGTGGTGGTACTGACCCGCATAGAGGAGGCGTGATCCAGGCACTCGAACTTCTCGACCCGCTCGCACGCGGCGTCCGCACGGGCGCCGGGTTCTTCTGGAAGTCCGGCTGGGCCTTCGTGCTCGGCTACACCGTGAGCGGGATGATCCAGGCCTTCGTGCCGAGGGCGCGTCTCGTGAAGCTCATGGGGGGCGCGAACCTCCGGTCCGTCGGTCTGTCGACGGTCTTCGGGGCGATCAGTTCGTCGTGTTCGTTCGCGGCGCTGGCGGCGGCGAGGTCCCTGATCGCGAAGGGCGCCCACTTCATCGCGGGCGTCGCCTTCATGTTCGCCTCGACCAACCTCGTCATCGAGCTCGGCATCCTGATCGTGATCTTCCTCGGCTGGGAGTTTTTGGCGGCCGAGATCGTCGGCGGGCTGATCCTGATCGGGATCAGCAGCCTGTTGATCAGGCTGACCCACCCC
>DATFJS010000176.1:0-10085 GCA_035269045.1 Longimicrobiales bacterium
CCAGTCTCTCGGAGCTTGATTTCATGATCATCATATGATCGTCCCGCCTGCCGTGATCGTGAACGCGTAGGTTTCGTCCGGCGTGCTGTACGGATAGAGGCTGCCGGTGATCGGGACCGTCCCACACCCGAAGTCGGCAACGCCGTTCGGACCCATGCAGAGCACTTCGTTGCCACCCCCGACATCCAGATTGATGTCGAGTTCCTCTCGGAAGTCGTACGTCTCCAGCACCGCACCATCGCTCGTACGAACGACGGACACCGTATTGGCCCCGCTGTTCAGCTGGAGTTCGATTCGTTCGCCCTCCTGAATCGCCTGAGCCCGAGTTCGCGACACCATCGTCTCGAGCATCCGCCGAGACTGATCCAGGCTCGTACGCTGGAGCGTCCCGGCGAGCGCCAGAGACACAATCCCCGCGAGGATGGACCCGATCAGGATCACGATGACCAGTTCGATCACGGTGAACCCACGCCTGCTCGCCATTCGCACTCGCTGCTGAAAAGGATTCTTGAAGGAACCTTCGTAGACTACCAGAAGCGTGCCACCGCGAAAAGCCAGGAATGACGTGGGGTTCCGGACACGAGGAGGCCGGGTGGTCGGCAATCTTTTCCGGGTGCGGAAAAGTATTCCCGGCTGGGTGCCGGGTCAGTAACGCGGGTCGGTCGGCCAGGGCGACCGGCCCAGGAGTCCGGGAACCGACAGCGCATCGGTCTGCGTGAGGCGGACCAGCGCCGAGCAGGGCATCGCCTCGAGCACACCACCGCCGTCGACGGTGAGCGATTCACCCACGCGCACGACGCCCCGCACCTCGGCCCCCTCCCGGATCGTCAGGGTGCCGCTGACGCCGACCCAGCCCGACACCGACGCGCCGGCGACCAGCTCGAGCGCCCCGTCCACCAGGAGAGCACCTTCCCAGTGGCCGGGGCCCAGCTGAATCGAGGTCTCGGAGAACATCACCACGGGCTCCATAGTTCCCCCGTCGGGAGGGGCGGAGTGCGAAGCCCAGTCGGTTGTGTCCAGCGGTCCGATGTCGAGCGGGTGCTCGTCCTCCCAGTCCAGGACGGCGATGGTCGGCAGTGTGTCCGGTACCCCCCACCCCGCTGGACAGGAATCGCCCGCCGGACGCGTGACTCGCTGACGGGATTGAAGCCCCAGGCTCCGCCCCACGAGGACGGGAGCGACCAGCGCATCGAGGCGGGTCTGCGGATCGGGGAACCAGACCAGCCCGGCCCATCCGCGGCCGACCGAATCCGCGCGCAGCCGGAGCAGCTCGGCCGAGAGCCTCCGGCCGGCGACGCCCGCGGGAAGCGGATCGTCCAGGGTGGCAAGGCTCGAGACGGCTCCATGAAGCCTTACCCGGAGGCCGGCGTCCACCTCGGCCGCACCGGCCCCCGACGCGGCCGCTCGGTCCATCGCGAGACCGATCATGAGACCGGCGTGAGCCATCAGCGCCACCGCGGTACCGAGAATCAGGACCGTGAGCAGGGCGACGCCCGACTCCCGCTGCCGCCGATTCCCCGGACGCACCGACCTCACCACGGTGCGGGCCACGACCGCGTCCAGATGCGCCCGGTGCGCGACTCGACTCTCACCTCGGTCGCGCCGGGGCGAAGCTCGGCGTACGAAGCACCCGGGTCGAGGACCGGTGCCGTGAGCGGCTGGCGCGGCGTCGACCGTCGGGCGTAGCGCACCGCATCGTCGATCCGGACGACGCCGGACTCGTAGACCCGGATCAGCCGGACGTCCGAGATCGCGGGGACGAGCTCGAAGGTGCGCCCGACGCCGTCGGCTCCGTGCGCGACCGTGCACGGCTGAAGGCCGGTGTCCGTGATCGCCACCCGGCGCCGTCGTGAAAGGGCGTCGATCACGAGGGCGCTGTCCCGTTCGGGGTCGGGAGCCCGAATCCCGCGCCACACGAAGACGGAGTCACACGGCTCGGCCCATCCGATGGGCAACCGCACCCGTACCTCACCCGCGCCGGCGGACTCGTGAAGCACGGCCCCACTCGCAGCGATTCGGTCGAGCAGTGTCCGCGCGACCCTCGCCGTCTCGACCTCCTCCGAAAGCGCCGTCGTGGTCTCGAGTCCCCTGCGAAGGCTGATCACGACCCGGCTCAGCACACTCAGAATCAGGCCGGTGAGAAGAAGCGCGACGAGACACTCCAGAAGGGTGACGCCTCGACGCCGCTCCCCCGTGAGCAGCTGCCCGGAGGCCACCCCGCTCACCGTCGGACCTCCACGCTCACGAGCAGACGTCCCGTGGAGTCCCTCGCCTCGACCCGATCGGATACGCGAGCGACCCATCCCCAGGGTCGAGATCGAGGGATCGTCCCGTCGGTTCCGTGATGTGCGATCGAGTCGGCGAGTGCGGCCGCCACCCAGACCGCGTGCTCGACGACCAGCCCCCGCCTGGCGCGATACGCACCGAGCCGCATCGAGACGAGTGCTCCGAAGAGGAAGAGCTCGAGCACGAGTAGCGCGACGACGACCTCCACGAGCGTGAAGCCCGCCGTCGTGGGTGGACGAGTCATCGACGCCTCACCCGTCCGCGCGACGACACGACAATGCGGGCTTCGCCGGAGCCCCGTCGAAGCACGAGGGTCCGCGACGCCACGACCCCCCACCCCAGTGCATTCCAGGTCATCGCGACGACGTCCGACGACCCGGAGGTGGACACATCGATGCCCCGATCGGCGAGCAGAAGTCGCCCGCGCGTCACACCGTCGCCGGCCGTGAGCGTGACCGACTCCGCCTCGAGGTCCACCCACAGGGTCGCTCCCCCCGATGCCGTCGCGATGGCTCGAGCGCGATGAGCCAGTCCCGCAATCTCTTCCCGGGCCGCGGTCACCGCGATCCGATCCAGCAGACCGCGACCTCCCGGCAGCGCGAGCCCGAGAATCACGCCGATGACGACGAGCAGCACGGTGAGCTCCGACAACGTGGCTCCGCGGCGCGCGCGGGCGCCGAGGGAGTCGCTGGATGCGGAGGTGGACGACGTGGGGGCGCGGCTAGGAATGGTCATGCGCCAACCTGGAGCCGCCGGTCGGGCGGCGGGATGGCGAACCGCGCCGATCCCACGCGGGCGACGACGCCGCGCCTAGCTCAGACCGTAATCCTGCACCTTGTAACGGACTGCGCGCGGCGACAGCTCCAGCAGATCGGCGGCCTGCGTCTTGTTGCCCCCGGTACGCTCGAGGGCCCGTTCGATGAGGTACTTCTCGAGCTCGGCGGTCCGGCGCTTGACCGACAGGTCGCCGTTCGGGTCCGCCATGACGTTCGAGGGCCGGGGAACCCGGACGTTCTCCGGGAGATCCTGAGGGCGGATCCGGTCGGTGTCCGTCATGACGAGCGCCCGCTCGAGCACGTTCTCCAGCTCGCGCACGTTTCCGGGCCACGAATAGTCGAGCAGGATCTCCATCGCCTCCGTATCGATCTCCTCGACGGGGATTCCGAGGCGGTGGCTGTGACGGTCGAGGAGATGGCGGGAGAGCTCGGGAATCTCCTCGGGGCGCGCCGCCAGCGTCGGGAGGTGCACCGGCACCACCGCAAGGCGGTAGTACAGGTCCTCGCGAAACACTCCGTCCTGCACCGCCTGCTCGAGGTCGCGGTTCGTCGCGGAGATGACCCGCACGTCCACCGCGGTCTCGCCGCTTCCGCCCACGGGTCGGATCCGGCCCTCCTGGAGCGCGCGGAGAAGCTTGACCTGAAGCTGCAGCGGAAGTTCCGAGATCTCGTCGAGGAACAGCGTTCCGCCGTCGGCGGCGGTGAACAGCCCGTCCCGATCCCGGTCGGCTCCGGTGAAGGCACCACGCACGTGACCGAAGAACTCCGATTCGAGGAGGTTCTCCGGGATCGCGCCGCAGTTGACCGGGATGAATGCGGCGTCCGCGCGCGAACTCTCCCTGTGGATCAGCCGCGCGACCAGCTCCTTGCCGGTGCCACTCGCGCCCGTGACCAGCACCGGCGAGTCGTACGGCGCGGCCTTCGAGGCCACCTCGAGGGCGTCGACCATGAGCGGCGATTTAGCGACCAGATCGCCGAACCGGCGGTCCGCGCGGACCTCGTTCCTGAGACGGCCGACCTCCCGACGGAGCCGCTCGCGTTCCTCCGCCTTGCGGATGGTGAGCAGCACCTCCTCGGCCCCGAAGGGCTTCGGGATGTAATCGTACGCACCCTTCTTCATCGCCTCCACGGCGAGGTCGATGGACCCGTACGCGGTGATCATCATCACCAGCGCGCCACCCCCCGAATCGCGGTATCGCGTGAGGAACTCCAGCCCGTCGACCTCCGGCATCCGGATGTCGCAGAGAATCAGATCCGGATCGAACTCCTCGGCCGCAGTGAGGCCTCGGGCGCCGTCGTCGGCCGTCGCCACCTCGTGGTCGGCGTCCGCCAGAATCATGGACAACGACTTCCTCAGGCCCGCATCGTCATCGATGACGAGAATCTTCATGACTGGCTCTCTGCTCCCTCGGCGTGGGACTGTGCGGGAAGCCTCACCTTGAAGAGTGCTCCCCCCTCGGGCTGCGACTCCAGGTCGATGCGCCCACCCATACCGTCGGCGAGTCGGGCGCAGATCGCCAGTCCCATGCCCGTCCCCTTCCCCGGATGCTTCGTCGTATAGAAGGGGTCGAACAGCCTGCTCGCCTGATCCGGAGCAATGCCCGGGCCGTTGTCCCGCACGGAGAGAACCACGATCCGGTCGGCGGTGTGGAGGGCATCGGGACCGGCCGCCCGGCTGTCCGTCGCCACACGACGGAGGTGGGTATAGTCGACCGAATCGGGGTCATCCTCCCGCCGTCGCGGCCCCTGCCGATATCCCCCCGGTTCGACGGAGAGGCCGATCTCGAGCCGTGGCCCCTCCGTCTCCTCCATCGCGTCCAGCGCATTGAGGGTGAGGTTGAGCAGAATCTGCTCGACGTGCTGGGCCCGGCCGGCGACCGGTGGGACGTCGGAATCGACGCCACAGCGCAGATCGATGTCGGTGAGCCTCCCCTGCGACTCGAGAAGTTCGCGAACCTTCCCGACGATCGACTGGACGTGAACCGGCTCGGTCTTCGAGTCCGTCGCACTCCGGTCACGGCCGAACTCGAGGAGCGTCCGCACGATCCGGTCGATCCGGTCGGCCTCGACGCGGATCGCCTGCAGCATCTCCGTATCCCGGCCCTCACGTTCCGCCCGCATGCGTGCGAGATCCGCGAATCCCACGAGAGCCCCCAGCGGATTTCCGACCTCGTGGGCGATGCCCGATGCGAGCGTGCCGACCGAGGCGAGACGCGCGACCCGGATCAGCTCGTCCCGTGTGGCGACCAGCTCGGCGTTGGTCTGGTCGAGCGATCGGACGTTCTCGGCGAGCCGCTCCTGGTCCTCGACGAGCCGATCCGCCAGGGCGTTCACGCTCGTCCGGATCTGTTCGAATTCGGCGCTCGGCATTCGCTGGATCCGATGCCGGAGGTCGCCCCCGGCTATCCGACCCGCGTCGCGAAGCATGCGCTCGACGGGCTGCACGAAGGTCCTATGCAGGAACCGGCGACCGAACCCGATGACCACCGCAAGGTTGATCGCTATGAGACCGGCGATGAAGAACAGGTCTTGGGCTGGCGAATTCAGTCGCGGAAAGACAACGGCCAGGGCCATGGCCGAAATCAGGATCGCCGCCGAAACGAGTACGGAGAGGGCGACCAGAAGTTCGCGCCGGAACGTCGTCACAGGTTCCACGGTCACTCCGACGGGAGCATGCGTCCGCCTCCGACTATGTACAGGCGAGAAGTCCTGGTTGCGAGGCCGGCGCGACCTGAGCAGCGTTGCCAAAGTACATCGCGCACGAGACATCCGTGTTGGGGTGGTTCGCCTGGGCTGACCAACCTCGTACGGTCGCCTCTCCTATCGAAACGGTCACGTCCTGACTTTCGATGAAGTCCAT
The DNA here is from genome assembly GCA_035269045.1 of Longimicrobiales bacterium. GTDB lineage: Bacteria > Gemmatimonadota > Gemmatimonadetes > Longimicrobiales > Gaopeijiaceae > Gaopeijia. The sequence goes on from DATFJS010000176.1 coordinate 5,923, forward strand.
CGCTGTAAGGTCCGAGGTGTACGTCGAAAACTCGGCGTGATGCAACTCCTGCTTGGATGACAGTTTGCGCAGATCGGACTGCATCGCCGCAATCACCGCACGCTCCTTCACCTCATTGTACTTCGGAATGGCGATGGCGGCGAGAATCCCGATGATCACGACGACGATGAGAAGTTCGATCAGGGTGAACCCGTCGGCTCCGGCGTATCTCTGTCGCGTCATCGAATCCTCACTCGTCTGCAGTCGAAATCTTCGTCACTGGGTACATCCAACCACGCCGGCCTCTACCGCGGGCGCCACCTGGGTCGCATCGCCGTAATAGAGTGCGCATTCGATGGGCGTCGACTCGTGTGTAGCCAGAGCCGACCATCCGGATGTTTCCGCTTCCCCGATCACGACGGTGACCCCCTCGGACGTGCGAAGCCCGAGCGCTGTCGCATCCTGCGTGTAGGTCGAAGACTCGGAGTGGTAGATCTCCTGCTTGGACGAGAGATTCCGCAAATCCGCCTTCATGGAAGAGACGTACGCCCGCTCCCTGGTCGATGCATACCGCGGAAGGGCGATCGCCGCGAGAATGCCGACGATCACCATGATCACCAGCAGCTCGACCAGCGTGAATCCGTTTCGATCGTTCATGGTAGTTCTCCGGTCCCTGAACTTGGCGTTCAGAGTAACTCGAGAAGTGAGAAGGGGTGCGGTCCGGGTGACTCCACCGGCCCGCACCCCCGAAGGCATCGACGTACTTGGTCAACACCACTTCACGTCAGGCCACCGCGGCGATCAGCTCGCGGAGCAGCCTACGACGCCCGGTGCCACGGCGTTCGTGGTCGCGGTTGCGTCTCCGTAGTAGATATCGCACGCGATACCCGTTCCGTCGTGCGTCACGATTCCCGACCAGCCGGTGCCGGTGCCGGTAACGGTACCGAGGTTCACGCCGTCGGAGGTCGTGAAGTTGAAGTCGCCCGCCGGATCAGCCGAGTAGGTCAGAGCCGGGTTGGCCGGATCCGAATACCAGATCTCCTGCTCGGTTGCCAGGTTACGAAGGTCGGCCTTCATCGAGGAGACGTAGGCGCGCTCACGGGTCTGGGCGAACTTCGGAATCGCGATGGCGGCAAGGATACCGATGATCACGACCACGATGAGCAGCTCGATCAGGGTGAAACCCTTCTTGCTCTCGTTGTACATGTTGTTTCTCCGTTGTGGAGTTGGGTGAGACTGAGATGTCCGACCCCCGAAGGTGCAACCGTCGGGCCAAACTCGACCCCAGAAATCTCAAGTCGCTATATAGCAACAACTTACGAATATCATTCCCACTGACCGGGAGGCGAAAACCGGCCGGTTCATTCTGATCTGCCTTGGTGTTTTGCAAGATGCCGGAGAATCGCGAGACATCACTGCGGTGGTGGGGTTCCCGCGTGCACGGCCGTAACGAGGCTATCCAGGCGCTCGATCACGGAGGGATCGGACGTGCGAACTCGGGCCGAGTCCGCGGAGGCGATGGCCAGCGAGTCCTGACCAGCCCTGGCGCGCAGCTCGGCCAGCATGACCCGCGGCTGCCAGAGCTCCGGATCCAGCCTCACGGTTTCGGCCCGTGCCTCCGCTGCCTCGATCCAGCGCTCCTGCTCGGCGAGAGAGAGACTGAGCAGGTGCCAGGCGGTGGCGTCATCCGGATTGACTGCGACGGCGCGCTCGCCCCATCGCTCGACGCCGACCCAGTCGCCCCGAGCGGAATGGGAGACCGTGAGCAGCTGGAGAGCCACGAATCGATCCGGTCTCTCTTGGTGGGCTCGGCGCAGGAAGGCCTCTGCGAGGGTCGGCTCGCCCGCGTTGATGAGCCGCCGGCCGCTCTCGGAGAGGAAGAAGTATGCCGGTCCGAGATTCCGCAGAGCTCTCCTGTAATAGGTGAGTGCCTCGTCGACGTCACCGCCACCGAGATGTAGATCACCCAGGACCCAGGCGACTCTCCCGGATTCCGGAACCGATGCAATCATGTGCTCGAAGATCGAGTCCTGCGACTGCCACGCCGGGATGTAGGTGACCGTCCTCGCTGTGAGGAGCACGAAGAACAAAGTCGTCGCGCCGATGGGGAGGAGGGAGCCGAGACGCAGACGGGCGCTGTTCACCAATGCGAAGTAGACGAGGGCTCCGATGACGAGAGCCGATCCGATGGACGGGAGGTACAGCGTCCGCTCGGCGAGCAGCACCCCGGACAGAAACGGGACGTTCGAACTGGGGAAGACGGCCACCACGAACCAGCTCACACCGAGGACGAGGGCGGACGCTACAGGCGCCGCGCTCACCGGTCGCCGGACGGCCCGGGCAGCGAGCAGCGCAGCAGCGAGACCCAGAAGGACTCCGGACACACCCGCGATGCCCCGCAACGACCATCGGGTCAACACGGGAATTACGCCCGGAGCATAGTCCGGAGAAAGCCAAACAGGGAGCGTCACCAGCCGGAGGGTCTGCCACCAGATCTCCCCCAGCGTCCATATCCTCGGAATGTCCTCGAGCATCGTGGCACCAAGCGGAGGACGGGTCGACGCGATTCCTCCCAGCACCTCGATTCGACCCCAGAACATGAGCAGTGTCGCGGCGCTGAGGCCCACGAGAACCCCGGCACGGTTCCGTATCCAGCCGAGGAATTCGCCGGGCCGAAGTCGCCGTTGCACAGCGTCGACGACAAGGATGAGGCCGGGCAACACGACAGCGTGCTCCTTGGCGCCGAGCGCCAGGGCGCCGAGACCCACGACCGACAGAGTTCCCACGGTCGAGAGCCGCTCACGCCGAACGACGATACCGAGCGCGCCGAGCACGAGCACGCCGGTGATGAGTTCGGCGATGCCGACTCCGTTCGCGACCGCCTCTACGTGAACGGGGTGTACGGCGAAGACGATACCGGTCAGGCCGCCGATCGCGGGCAGGAACAGGGTGCCGACCAGCCGAACCAGGAGGTAGACGACCGCCGCATGAAGCAGGACATTCGCAACATGGAACAGGGGTGGCGAGCCACCCGATACCTGCCACAACCCGGCGAGAAACAACGAGGTTGTCGGCCTCCAGAGACCGAGCTCCGCGCCATCCGGGCCCGGCCAGTAAGGTGACGCCACAAGATCGAAGACGCTGGACCAGCTTCGAAGATTCTCGTTCGCCACGATGATCTCGAGATCATCGTAAGCGAAGCCGTTCCACAGCGACGGAATATAGACGATCACCGCGAGAGCGGCCGCAATCGCGGCCCACTGAGAGACGGTCCAGTCGAGGTACGCGGGTGGCGCGCGAGTTTCGGAAGACTCGGGACCGGCCCCGGATGTCACTCCGTACCTCCGATCATGATGGTTTGTCGGTCGACCGATCACTAATGGCTCGACGCTCTTCCCACGCCGGCACCTCGGGCGCGTGCCACCAGGGTGCACGCCCCGACAGCAGGTTGAACTTCACGATGCACCACAGCGCCTCGACCCCGTCCTTCCAGCCGATCTTCTTGCCCTCGGCGTAGGAACGGCCCGCGTAGGAGATCGGCAACTCGTAGATCCGCGCACCCGACTGGGCCAGCCGCGCGGTGATCTCGGGTTCGATGCCGAAGCGCTCGGAGGTGAGCGGCAGCGACTGCAGGAGCTCCCGCCGCACCATCTTGTAGCAGGTCTCCATGTCGGTAAGGTTCAGGTCGGTGAACATGTTGCTCAGCAGCGTGAGCACGCGGTTCCCCACGGAGTGCCAGAAGAAGAGCACCCGATGCGGCAGGCCACCGAGGAAGCGCGAGCCGTAGACGGCGTCCGCCTTCCCCTCGAGAATCGGCTGCAGCAGCATGGGGATTTCCTCGGGGTCGTACTCGAGATCGGCGTCCTGCACCACGACGACGTCCCCCGTGGCGAGATCGAAGCCGGTGCGGAGCGCGGCGCCCTTGCCGCGGTTCTGCTCGTGGAAGACGAGGGTATCGATGACGCCCTCCTCGTCCAGGTCGCTCAGCAGCTCCCGCGTGCCATCGGTGGACCCGTCGTCGACGACGATCACCTCGAGGTCCAGGCGGACGTCCCGAACGGCGCGCAGCAGGGTCTCGACGGTGGCGATCTCGTTGTAGCAGGGGATGACGACGGACACGACGACGTCGTCCCAGGGCAGAGCGGGGTCGTAGCCCCAGTGCCGGAATCGGCGCCGGGGGGTTC